>CAKPKI010000111.1 GCA_934167135.1 uncultured Clostridia bacterium | reverse complement strand
GTTTGATATTCTCTTCTTCCTTTATTTTCAAGTACTACAGCCATAATTGCTGTTTTTATTACACTTTGTTCTCCATTAACCCAAATAGGTTCTGTTTTATCATTTTTTTCAACCAATATATTTACAATATCATTTACAAGACTTTCTGCAAGTGGAATGTTATCATCTTCTACTGCATTTATAACTAAATCCAAAAAATTATAATGATTACTTTTTAAAAAGTTTATAAAGTCTAATGCAATAACATTGTAACCTAGTTCTTTTAATTTAGGTGCAGTATATAAATATAATTCACCCTTAACATCACTAATTAACATATTTTCTGATGCTAGTCCAAGCATTGTTATACTTGGAATTAAAATCGATCTTGACTTTCCAGAACCTGAACTGCCTATTAAAATTGTATGTAAATTGTCTCCAATGTAATGTATTTTTTCAATATTTCCATTTCTTTCGAAATTAGTTATCACTCCACCTTTTTCAAAACAGCTTTCTTTATATTCTTTAGTTCTATCTATAATGTTATAATCGAATACTTTATCATAATCTTTCTTTTGCAACCACCACGATGTCCCATATTGTCCATCACCAGTTGGAACTGGTACTTCTATTTTATCTGTTAATTTTATTGTTTTACTATGATATATGTTTTTATTTTTGTTAGTAAACAATACTAAAAATGATATTACTATTGTTTCTAATATTGCAAATATAGATAGTGGTCTTTTATCTGTAAATAATATTTTTACTATTTCTTTAATGTCTAAATTTAAAATACTATCAAAGTCTTTATTTAATAAAAAATGTAAGTTTACAGATGCATATGAACATATTCCTATGCTGAATATTATTGCTATTATTAATAATACTTTTCTATTTATCCTTTTTCTCCCTTATTGGAACTCCACATTCCTCCTTTTTTAGTAATTTAAAAAGAACATATACTTGTGTAAATGTTCTTTATTTTTCATAATCAAAATATTTGTTTAATACTATTATTTCATCAATTTATACCATTATTTCAATAATTTTATATATCCCAATGAAAACTTGAAGCATTTGCTTTATTTATAGCCAAGTCTTTCTCCGCCTGTTTCGATAATTGCTTTTTATATTTTATTTCGAAATTTTTCAAATATTTTTCTTCTTGTCTTGTTGAAAAATAAACACAATTAAATATTCTCCATATTAAGCTTTCGGTTTCATTATAATATACTGATTTAGTATATTCTATTTTTTGATTTAATAATACTCTTTCAAAATTTAATATTTGATTTCCTATAAGTTTTATTATTTCATCTTCCGCTTTTACTTTTTCTTCTTGTTGTGCTTTTTGTATCTTATCCTGTTCCTGAAATTTAAATGATACTATTTTTTGCTTTGCTAGAATATACTTTTCTATTTCTATCTGAGTATCTAATGATGATTCTATAATACTTTTAGAAATTATATCTACTTGCTTTATAATTACAGGATACCTCTTTAAATATTGATATTTTATGCTTCCTTTCGTATTTCTTAATTGCTCTTTTAACTTTAAAAGTTCACCTGCTATCTTTCTCAATTCTTTATTTTTAATAGGGTTTCTCATTATCTTTTTATTTGAAAAATCTTTTTCATATTGTACCATTTCTTTTATGAACTTCGAATCTTTATTTACTTTTTTCAATTTTTGTAGCAATACATTTTTCTCTATTATCCCTTTTCTAGCAAGATCTTTTTCCTTATATAATTCTATTAAATCTTCTCTAAATATAGCATTTGTAAATTCATCTCGCATTTTATTAATCTTTCCATAATTGATATAATAATTCATTTTATCTCGTTGTTTACTCCAAAGCATTATCTGAAAGTGCGGATGTCCTGATTCCAAATGTACTGCTCCAACATATTGTAAATCTTCATATTTTACATTCATCTTTTTTGCAAAACTTACTAATTTACTTTCAAATAAGCCTTTCCATTTTTCCTGAGTATCATATCCAAGCCTTATAGCATCATATTCATCAAGTGATATTGTACAACGATAAATTGGAACTTTTTTGTCTACTAATTTTATTATGTATTGATTAATTGGTTCTATACTTTCCATATTTTCTATGTTAGAAAAATCTTTTATTTTACCAAATAATCCATGCTCAGTCTTCGGATTTCTTATTGCAAATTCACTATAAGCAAGATAATTGGCATAACTTTTGTGTTTAAAAAATGTACTTCGTTTATTGGGATTAAATGCTTCAAAAAGAAAAATCACATTATTCATTTCTGTACATTTCTCCTATTGTATAAAAATCGTACAAATCCTGTTTGCTCATATTTTCTGCGTCATGATTTATATAATAATTTGCTTTCTTACGAGCTTTAGCCAACATTTCAATAAAATTTTTGTGCATATCATCTCCAAGCAATCTATATAAAACCTCACCTTGTAAATATGTATTTATTGCACTCGTTCTTAGGTTTTTAGCATTTATCTTCCTTTGTGATTTTATAAAAGGGTCTAATTTTTCATCAATCATCCTATCTAATTCTTTAATTATAAAATCCAAGTTATCCTTATAAATTTGTAAATTTAGTTCTTTATCTATTCCACTTCTTACAATATCAGCCTCATATCTTCCTTGTTTTGTAGCCAATTTTTCTAGCATATTCTTTTTATACTTTGGTATTCTTACTATTACAGGAACTAACTTTTCTTCCTCTTTTTGCTCTTTCAAAATTTACCTCTCTTTCTCCCTCATTGAGAATCAAAATTGCCTGAAGGCAATTTTGCAGGATCAGGGCGATGTCGCCTCGCCCAGTAACTGCCTAAAAGCGTGGCTTTTAGCGTGAAACACAATTTTTTTTAAGATATCTACTTGATAGTTCTAATATTCTTCTTCTTCTTCCTTTTCAACTTCTTTTATAAATTCTTCTATACTCTGATTATAATTTTTTTCTATATATTCTTCTAATTTTTTCATTAACATTTTTTTCTCACCTTCTGTAGGTATATATATATAATAATTTCTTTTTTCATCCTCTACTTTTACAATTTCAATATATAGTTTCTTTTCTAAATATTTATAATTTAAATACATATCATAATACATATCATTTTTATATTTTAAGCCAAACTTTTCTTTTAAATCAATATTTGATGTTGAAATATATGCATTTATTTCTTTATTTTCAGAAATAAGTTCATCTTGAAAATAAATTTCATTTTCTTTAATTATTGAATTAGCTTTTAACATCTTACTCAAAAATATCTTCCTCCAATTCTGCTCTGCTAGTTATATCTACATATTCCCCTATAATTGATAATGCTTGGTTATAACTTTTTGCCTGTGTTACAATTTTATTGCACATTTCTCCTGCTAGTTCTTTCATATTATTTTCTTTTAAAGTTCTTGATGCAATTCCCATAAGATTAAAAATATTGCCATCTTCTCCAATCAATGCACATCTAGGTCTTTTTATTGTATGTTCATCAATAAAATGTCCAATTCTATTTCCAAACATATTATCAATTACTTTTTCATCTTCCAAACTTGTCCCATGATATAAATCATAAATAACATTATCTAGTTCTACTCTATAATCATATTTTGCTAATGTATTTGGAATTTTATCCTTATCAAATATTTCAAAATAATAACCTGATTTTACTGCTACTTTATCAGTTGAAATTGTTTTATTCAAATTCTTCATCCTCCTCTTTTTTATAAGCTAGATTCTTTATATTTATTTCAATAGTGCTTGTCTCAAATATTAATCCTTGATCCGTAAAAATCCCATCATTTCCATTGACATATGCCTCTCCTAATTCTTCCATATTAATATAATCAGCAACATCCTCCAGAGTAATTTCTTTCTTATCTATTAGTTTTTGTGCATATTCTTCATGTGTACTAATATTGTTGTAATATTCAAAACAATCTAAATTATTTCCATATTTTACAGCATCTTTCATATTACATATTTGTTCCCTTTTCATTTCTAGAACTGCTAATAATTTGTTTCTACCTTCATCATCAAGTAATTTTATGATATTAAACATACTTTTAATATCTTGAAATGGTGTTGTATAACCATCTTCATTTGCTTTAGCAATAATATTTGAAATTTCTGTCGACATTGTAGCTGAAAATTGTGGGTTAGATGTATCAATTACTTCACATTCTAATACATGAGCATCCTGAATTGATAAATTATCATAGTCTAATCCTAAATACCTAAAATCTCTTTCTAACTTTTCATTTTCTTTTGGAATTCTAACTATTACCTCTCTGTAATCTTCGTTTTCTTCATATTCATGCTTATTTACTATATTTAATTTCATTTTTAAACTCATTTGCTTTATTTCTCCTTTGATTCTCTCACACAAGAATCGATTTTGTTCCATTTTTATATTTTTTTAGTATAGTTTTACCTCTGTAAAATCACTCAAACTCCTCTATTTCTTCTTTTTCATATCCTCTTGCTACATATATTTCTTCTGAGTCTCCCTCTATTTCAACCCATACCTTTGAACTATCATAATTTCTCATATATTCTTTTTTCTTTTTCTCTGCAAAAGCAATTGCTTGATTTAATGTACAGAAACTTCCAAGAACATCCTGTTCTTCATTTCTAACTAGATACCAAATATTTTCTTTAATATTTCGTTGCACATCTTTCCTAATTTCTTTTACAATTCCTATTTTTTCTTTTGTTTTTTTCCATTCTTTAACAAATTGTTCTTTGGGCTTATCCATTGAATTATTTTCCGAATAACATAAAAGATTATGATATAGACTATCTTCCAATTCTTTTAGTAAATCAATTTTATTCAAATTCTTCCTCCTCCTCTTCTTCAATAACTTCAACATACTCATTTATAATTTTAAATGCATCAGCATAACTGTATGAAGAAGTTGCTCTTTCAATCATTTCTCTTGATTCATTAATCAAATTATTTTTCTTTAATGTCATTGAAACTTTACAAATAAGGTCATACATTACTGCTCTTTTTCTATAAATATTAAATTGGGGTTTTGTAATTATTCTGTTACTTTCTTTATTTCTTTCCCCTCTCATCTCTTCAGAAATATTTAAAAATCTCAATGCAACTGGCTTAAATCTTTCATACTGAAAATCATCTCTCATCTCATACATCATTAAGTGTATAATTTCACTTATTTGATTTGAATCTAATGGTCTTGTTTCAACTCTTTCAAGTTCTTCTTTTTCTTCTTGTATTCCCATATACAAGTTTAATGGATAATCACTTATATATCCTAACCCCATTAAACTATGATCTAATGCCTCTCTATATTCTGTATCTATATTTGCATCATATG
>CAKPKI010000110.1 GCA_934167135.1 uncultured Clostridia bacterium | reverse complement strand
GCTCTTAATTGTCTGTATTCACCATGAACTGGTATAAAATATTTTGGTTTAGCTAAAGCTAATATTAATTTTTGTTCTTCTTGGCAAGCATGTCCAGAAACGTGAACATCAGCTAAAGCACTATATACAACTTCTGCACCTAATTGCATTAAGTCATCAATTACTTTAGAAACATATTTTTCATTTCCTGGAATTGGTGTAGCTGATATAATAATTAAGTCATTTGGTGTTATTTTTACTTTTCTGTGATCTCCTGCTGCCATTCTTGTTAATGCTGACATAGGTTCTCCTTGGCTACCTGTTGTAATAATTACAAGTTGATCATCTGTATAGCTTCCAATCATATCTATATCTATAAATAAGTTTTCTGGACAGTCTATATAGCCTAGTTCAACTGCTGTTGATATCATGTTTATCATACTTCTACCACATACTGCTATTTTTCTACCATATTTTACGGCTGAATTTACAATTTGTTGAATTCTGTGTACATTTGAAGCAAATGTTGCTACAACTATTCTTTTTGTACAATTTAAGAATAATTTTTCAAATACTTCTCCAACTGAACTTTCTGACATTGTAAATCCTCTTCTTTCAGCATTTGTACTGTCTGCCATTAATGCTAAAATTCCTTGTTGACCTAATTCGGCAATTCTACCAAAATCCATAATTTGTCCATCTATTGGTGTATAGTCTACTTTAAAATCCCCTGTGTGTAAAATTGTTCCTACAGGTGTTGTTATTCCTAACATTACTGAGTCTGGTATACTATGAGAACTTCTTATAAATTCTACTTTAAAGTTGTTTCCAAGTTGAATTGTATCTCCTTGATTTACTGTATGCATTTCTGTGCTTCTTAATAATTTATGTTCTTCTAATTTATTGCTGATTAATCCTACTGTTAATCTGGTTGCATATATTGGCACATTTATTTGTTTTAGGAAATATGGAATTCCTCCTATATGGTCTTCATGTCCATGAGTTATAACCATACCTTTTATTTTATCTTGGTTTTTTATTAAATATGTTACATCTGGTATTACTAAGTCTACTCCTAACATATCATCTTCTGGAAATGATATTCCACAGTCGACTATTATAATTTCGTCTTCATATTCAAATACGGTTATATTTTTACCGATTTCGTGTAATCCTCCTAATGGAATTATTTTTAATTTTGACCCTTTAAATATGTCTTGATTTTGCGTTCTCTTAGTTGTTCTCATTGTTCTTGTTGTTTTTTTAGTTTTATTTTCTACTTCTTCTATACTTGATTTTTTTCTTGTTCTCTTTGTTTTGTTTTTTGTTTCTAATCCTTCTTTGTTTATTTCTTCTTCTTTTAATTCATTCTTTTTATTGTATTTTCTTCTTTTTGTAGTATTTTTGTTTTCTACTTTCTTTCCTTTTTCTTTTAAATCTTTTTTACTTTCGTTTACTTGATTTTTTTCTTCTTTTACTCCTTTTTTATCTTTTAGAGCATCAACTTTGTCTGTCATAATTTGTTTTTTCTCCTCTCCTTTTTTGTAAAATTTCATTTAATGTACAAATTTTTATAACTTGAATGTATATAGAAATACACAAAATAACCGTATATTCAAAATATACTGATATTATCTTCTATATTGTAAAAATAACTCTCTATTTTTTACTATTTTTCTTCCCGCTCTCATAAATTATTCGCTTTTTCTCTCTCTTTAATACATTAAAATAAAATCTCTTATTTGCTTTTATAGCAATCTGTCCTAAATTATAACAAACTATTTTTAAATTGTCAAGTTGCATTTTTATGTAACCTTTTATTTCCATTAATTATTTTATTTTTAATACTTTTGCCATTTTGTCCACATTTGGATCTCCTATCTTCCTTGATATTACTATATCAAATTTTAGTAATATGTCTAAAAGTTCTTTATGGTCTCTTTCTCTATCTTTTTCATTTTTTCCCCAACGTTTTTCATTTTCTTCCCAGCGTTTTTCGTTTTTCTCCCAACGCTTATCATTTTCTTCCCAGCGTTTTTCATTTTCTTCCCAGCGTTTTTCATTTTCTTCCCAGCGTTTTTCATTTTCTTCCCAACGTTTATCATTTTCTTCCCATCGTTTCTTATTTTCTTCCCAGCGTTTCTTATTTTCTTCCCAAAGTCTTAAATTTTCTTGCCAGTGTTCATTTTCTATTTCTCTACTTTTTTTTATCTCTCCTCTTAATTCATTAAAGCCAATCATTGTTTGTACTTGGAAATCGTTTAAATTTTGCATGATTTGCATAAGTAATTCAGTATTGTCTTTCATTTTTCATCTCTCCTTAATATTGATTTAATCTAAAATAGATTCTAATTTTGTTATGAAGTAAAACCTTATTTTGAACTAATAAAATTTGTTGTAAAAAAAATATAATAAATATGCATTCATTATACATTCTCTTATTGCAAATGTCAAGATTTTTTCATTGACAAATTTCGACATTGGTTGCTAGATAATGGTTTTAATAAAATTTTTCCATGCACATTCGTCTTTTCATTCAAGGCTTATATTTCAAGAATTTCTTTGAATTATTTTAAAATTAACCAGTAATCGACATGTTTATTTTAACTGTGTTTGCATAAAATTAAACTTTTGTGCAAATGAGGTACAAAAGATAAAAAAAGTTTATAAAATTTTAAATATAAGAAAATAAAAGAAAAGGAAGGAAGAAAAAGATGAAAGAAAACAATCAAAGAAACTCAAGAAAAAGATTGAATGCTTTAATATTGTTGGTAGCGTTTACAGCAATATTGTTGATAGTATCAACATATGCGTGGTTCTCTACGCAGAAAAACGTAACATTAGGTGGACTAGATGGACAAGTAAATGTAGCAGAGGGTCTACAAATTTCACTAGATGCCTTAAACTGGGCAAACTCAATTGATTTGTCAACACAAGGTATTGAAAAATACTTTGCACAAACAAACACAGATTTAGGATTAGATGGAACACCAGGAAAAGAGAAAAGAAGTTTAGAGAATCCATATGCAAATAGAAAAAATTTAGTTCCAGATGAATTATTGCCAGCCTCAACAACAGCCCAAGCTAATGAAGGTATAGATTTAGCTGACTTTAATTTCTATAGAGGAACAAATACAGAAGGTATTAAATTATCTGGTGTTGAAAAATTAGCGAATGAAAAAGCTTCAGGATTTTATGCTATTGATTTCTTTTTACAAAATGCCACAAAATCAGGTGTAAGTGATAATGATTTATTACAATTACAAGGAAATTCTCAAATAGCATTAAAAACAAAGACAAAAGAATCAACAGGTTTACAAAATACATTTAGAGTTGCATTTGCAATATTTGATGACGATGATAATACAAGTAATGTTTCAGCAAGTGAGACAACAAATCAAGCAAATATATTAGCATCTACAACTGGAGAAAATCGTAAAATAACAGATGTAGCAATATGGGAACCAAATGCAAGTGGAAAAGCTCTTACTGCTGAAGGAGCAGAAGCTGGTACAAGTGATACAATAGCTACATATGCAGCACATGTTACATATATTGTTCAAAATAATAATAGAGTAACATTCTCAACTGCTGACCAAGGTACTTATGGTATTACAAGCACAAATCGTTTTGCTGCAGATAGCAAAATCCCTACATATGCTTTAACAACAACATCTGTTGGAAAGGAAATAGCTAATATATATGATTGGGATACAGGTGCTACAACAAATGGTTTGGTAAAACAAAACACTTTACAAACTCCTAATACTGGAGTAAGCAAAGCTGATGGTTTTGATCAAACTCAAAATGCAGTACAATTAGTTAGTGCTAAAGATGGTACTACAGCATTCTCAATTAAACCTAATAGATATATTCATATGAGAATGTATGTATGGTTAGAAGGTCAAGATGTTGATTGTATCAATTATGCTTCACTTGGTGGTGGCTTAACAATTGATGTTGGATTAAGCAAACCAGGTACAGCAAATTAAATATGAAAATTAAATTTTCTTATATTATAATGAAGATTTAAATTAATAAATTTGAATTCTATAAAATAGAGAGAAAACTAATAAAGTTTTCTCTCTATTTTGCTTTGCGAGTAAAGTCTGTTGTTTAGAGATGTTTTACATATAAAATTCGATAACTGCTATAGTTATGAAAAAATCTTTTTTGGTTATTAAAATTATTCTAAATATTACCATGTCAAATATAACTATATTCTATACAATAAAAAACTCTAAAACAAAAGTATTTTATTACTTTTGAATAGAGTTTTTTGATTTTATATTAATTTTAATGTCCTTCCTCTGTTGCAGTAGTTGTTGTTCCTGGTTTGCTTAATCCAACATTAATTGTTACAGCTCCACCAAGTGATGCATAATTGATACAGTCAACATCTTGACCTTCTATCCATACATACATTCTCATATGGATATATCTGTTAGGTTTAATTGAGAATGCTGTAGAACCATCTTTAACACTAACTAACTTTACTCCACCATTGTCAGTACTATAACCAGTAGTATTTGCTACACCTGTATTAGGAGTTTGTAAAGTGTTTTGTTTTACCAAAGTAAATGTCTCTGGACTTTGCTCCCTTGTATATAAGTCACTAGTTGAATCCCAGTTATATATGTCAGTTAAGGTTTTATTAACAGATGCTGCTGTTAAAGCATATGTAGGAAGTTTTGTACCTCCAGTAAAACGGCTAGTACCATCTAAATCAGCTTTTTCTTGATCACCAGCTGAAAGTGTTAATCTATTATTATTTTGAATAATATATGTAACATGTGCTCCATATGTCTTTATTGTATTATTTTGAGGTGCATCATTCATTACTGGTTCTCCATAAGCATTTGGTTCCCATATTGCTACATCTGTTATTTTACGTTCTGCTCCAGTTGTTGCAGCTATAATATTTGCCTGATTTGTTGTTTCACTTGCCACAACTTTTTGATTTTGAGTATCATTGTCATCGTATATTGCAAATGCAACTCTAAATGTGTTTTGGAATCCAGTTGAATTTTTTGTTCCAGTTAATTGTATAGAAGAATCATCTGTTAATTGAAGTACATCATTTGCAGTTACACTAGTTTTGGTAGCATTTTGTAAGAAGAAGTCAATTGAATAAAATCCTGCTGTTTGACTATATTCTACTGGAGCAATAGTACCTAATTCTATACCATTTGTATTTGTTCCACTATAAAACTTCAAATCTCCTAATCCTATTCCTTCTGCTCCTACTAAGTTATTTTCACCAGTACCTTGTTTTGCCGTTGTTGAAGCTGGTATTAATTCATTTGGAACTAAATTTGTTCTATCATCATATGGTTTTTTCAAATTGTACTTCGTTTCT
>CAKPKI010000109.1 GCA_934167135.1 uncultured Clostridia bacterium | reverse complement strand
ATATTTCTTTAAAAATTCTTTTTTTTCTTCTGCAAATTCTATTATCATTTCTAAATCTGTACAATTGCATAACATTCATATTACTAATAAAAATAATATGTCAGATAATTGGTATGTTATATGTGTTTGATTTCTTGGGTCTTCTACTAAATCAAAATATATATCAAAACTTTTTTTATATCCATTCTTATCACTTTATATAATTTTATCATATATTTTTTGATTTTTGTAATATTTTTGTAATATGATTAAATTTCCCTGTAAATTTATTTAAAAATATTGTAAAAAAATATATTTATGATAAAATAAATTTGGAATATTTTGTGAAAAAACAATTTATATTCCTTTGCGAAAGAAAGGTGTAATATATGAAGGATGATTTATTTAGTATAGAGAATTTTAATGTAATAAGTGATGAAAAATATTATTATGTATTCAGAGCATTAAATAATGGAGATCATAGGGATATAGAAGAACAAAAAATAACAGAAGATAGAGAAGGTTTGGCTAGAATTAGAACTGATAGAGAAAGATGGGAAGAACAAAATGGTAAAGTTTCCAAATATGCTGAAAGTAAAGAGGCTTCTGTTGAAGAAATTATTAGTCACTGTAAAGCATTTGATCATAGTAAAGAAACAAATTGTATTTCATTAACAAGTAATGCTAATATAGTTTTGAATTATGGTGAAGGATATAATAATGAATATGTAATGGTAAAAATACCTAAAAATTCTAGTGAAGGATTTATTGAAGCAGGAAAATTTTTATTAGAAGAATTAGATGAAAAAATTAATGAGAGAATTTCAGAACTAGATATAAATAGCGAGTTATATACGCAGCTAGAAAGAATGAACTCACAAAATAAAAAAGAGATTGTTGAATCAGTTATTTCAACATTTACAAAAGTGAAATCAGAAGGTAAATATACAGGCAAAAACGCATTAAAGGACAAAACATCTATATATTCAAGATTTGATGATAAACAAATATTTTCAGAGGAACAACAACGAAAATTTCAAGAAATTATAGGTAAATTAACTTTACTTGAATTACATGGAAAATTTGAACCAGTTTTGAATAATACAAGAGATAATAGTCTATATTTAAAAACTATGGCGACAATATTTTCAAATACTGAAATATTACATTATAATTCACTAGAAGCAAAAGATTTTATTTCAGTATCAAGATCAATTATTGATATGTTTGCACTAATTCAGCAAGTTGGAGATAAGGATAGAGAAAATGAACAAATAAAGGCTATAGAAAGAAAAATTTTAGAATTAGCTCAAAAAGGATATGATGTAAAAGAAAAAGATGAAAAATTAGTTTTTACAAATGGAAAAGATGATATTGATATTTCTCAAGTTGATATTAGTAAGTTTAATGGAAATACTTTTGATGAAACACAGATAGATATAGAATATATTTATAGATTGACAGATGGAAAAATACCATATGAAAAAGCAAAAGAGTATATGGAATTTTCTCATAAATTGGGAGAAGCTAGACAAAAAGCTCAAGAATTTGCAAGGATATTAGATATTGTGTGTGATGATGATAATTTTGAAGAAATTATAAATAAAATATTCAATGAAGGTTTTGTTATAAATAAAGATATTATTAGAAGGCAAGATGGAAAAGGAATTCAAATATCAGAATCTGTAAATATTGATGGAAACAAAGGTTTAAAAAACACTTTAAGTCAGAAAGAACAAGAAAGAATTGTTTCGCAAATAAGAGAAATGACTAAAGAAGAATTAGAACAATTTGTAGAATATGGAGAAATAAAATTAGGAAATAGACTAATGGAAATATTATCTGCATCAGATGAAAAAAAGACGGAAAACACTTATTTTGCTGAAGCAATAGTAGACTCAATGGATTTTTCTAAAATATACAAAAATGCAATTACAGAAGATAGAAAAAAGATGAAAGATTCAGAAAGAGAAACATTAATACAAAAGTTAGAAGTAGCAGATTGTAAAAGATTATATAATGCTTTTAAAGAGGCAGGAGTTAAGCATGAAGAAATAGCAGGGTATATAGTTAATTTATTAATAAATAATGGATATAAAGGATATGATTTTAAATCATTATCAAAGGTAGATAATTTAAATGAAATTATAATAACTAATGTAAAAAATACAATGTTAAAATCTAAGGTTGTACCATTCAGATTGGAGGAATTATTAAATAATAAAGATAATGAGAATTTAGTAGATGGTACAAATATAAAATTAAGAGATTATCAAAAGGAAACTATTGATAATTTAGATGAAATATATAAAACTAAAAATTTTGCAGGAGTTGTATTACCAACAGGAGCAGGTAAGTCTTTTGTTGCTATAACTGAAATGCTAAAGTTCAAAGATAAAAATATTATATATTTTGCACCTCAAACCGAAATTCTAAATCAAATTCAAAGGCATATTTTAAAAAATGTTTTAGGAGTACAAGTTTTAACGAAAAAGGAAATAGATGAACTTAATGGGAAAGAACCACCAGAAGGAAAAATATATCCAAAAGATATTGATGGTTATATAAGTAAAGTTTTTCCACATTTAAAGATGTATTGCTATCAAAGTTTAGCTGAAAAAGATAATGAAACGAAAGATAAAGTATTAAGAAAAATATTAGCTAATAGTAATGCTGATTTTATGGTTTTTGATGAATTGCACAGAACAGGGGCTGAAACATGGGAACCATTAATACAAGAACTAATACAAAAAAATAAAGATGCTAAAATATTAGGAATAACTGCAACACCTGTTAGAGATAGTGATAATAAAGACATGATGTATACATTGGCTAAATTTTCGGGAAGTTATTCACAAGAAGAATTAATGAATGGAGAATATTTAGCAAAAGAAATGACTTTAGTAGATGCTATTCAAGATCATTTAGTAGTTGAGCCTAAAATTGTAACTTTCAATTATTCATTGATTGATACTGAAGAATATAAAGAAATAAGAAAAATGTATAACGCTGAAAAAGATCCAGTAAAAAAGAAAGAATTCAAGAAAATTCTAAATCAAATGAATGATATTATAAAGGATACATCAGATATACAGAACATGATTGAAAATGAAGCTGATCCAGAAAAAAGAAAATTACTAGAAGAGAGCTTTGCAAATATTAGAAAAAATTTAAAGGCAAAAGAAACGCAAGGAATTGGAGAAGTAATAACACAAAATATAGTGAAGAAAGACGGAAGATATATTGTATTTCTTCCACAAAATAACACTAAATTATCTACAGAAGAATATATAAAAAAAGAAATTGATAAGGTTAAAGAATATATTAAATACATTGATATAGAACCAGAAATGGAATATGTATTAAGTGAGAAAAATAAAAAAGATAATTTTGAGGCAATTTCAAATTTTGAAGACTCTACTTCAGAACACATAAAATTATTATTTGCAATAGATAAGTTAAATGAGGGAGTACATGTTGAGGGAATAAATGGAGAGATTATGCTTAGAAAAATAGGTGAAGGATCTAGAATTTTATATTTACAACAATTAGGTAGAGTTATTTATGCTTTAGACCCAGATAATCCTGTTCCAGAAGATGAAATTCCAATAGTTTTTGATGTATATAATAATTATTTAGTTCAAGATATGAACAAAGAAGTAAACAAGAAGAATACAACATCCGATTTACAACGACTACAAACAATAGTTAATTGGATAAATAAACATGGTTATATTCCAGATATTAATAGTGAATCTCTTGATGAAGCAAGAAAAGCAATAAATATGAAAAAAATACAACTAAAATATTCTAAACATGTAGATGGAATAGAAAAAGGAAATTTTAGCCAAAAGGAAATTAATGAAATAAAAAAAATATTGGAGCTTGCTAATTCAATTAATTTATTTGAAATGGAAATTCCAGAAAGAATTATACCACCAGGTGAAAGAGATTTAAGTGAGGTACAATTATTTAAAGTAACAGGAAGTCAGAAAAAGTTTTTAGATTTGTATAAATCTGCAAGGAAAATGACAAATACTAGAAAACAAAATCCTAATAAAAGATTAAAAACAACATTATCTGTTTTAGAAACATTAAGTGAATATGGTGTTACTATTAATAATGGTTCTATTTTAGCTAATAGTACAGTAAATGATATTTTGAACAATTTACCAGTACATATACGAGATGTTATATTATCAGAAATCGATGTACCATTAGATTATGAAATTGGAAATGAATATAATTATGCTAAAAAAGCTTTCTTAGATAAAAATAGAAT
Source organism: uncultured Clostridia bacterium (assembly GCA_934167135.1). Classification (GTDB taxonomy): domain Bacteria; phylum Bacillota; class Clostridia; order TANB77; family CAG-508; genus CAG-269. Next base: position 1,116 of record CAKPKI010000109.1, on the reverse strand, counting down.
ATTTTTAGACTATGATGTAAAAGATTTAAGAAAATGTGGAATATTAAAACCAGTTTTAAAAGAATATTTGGAAGAAAATGAAAAACCTTTGAAAGTAGTTGAAAATGGGTTTATTATAAATGGACCTAGTGAATTAATTGATTTAAATATTTATACTGGAACAAGATATGATGAAAATGGTTACGATAAGTTGGGGTATGATATAGAAGGTTATGGCATAGATGGATATAATAAAAGTGGATGGAATAAAGAAGGAAAAAATAAAGTAACTGGTGGATCATATGATTTATATGGATTTGATAGAGACGGATATAATAAAGAGGGTTGGAGCGAAAGAAAGATAAATAGAGAGACCAGAGAATTGTATGATAAAGAAGGTTATGATATAGAAGGGTATGATATAGAAGGTTACGATAAAGAAGGTTACGACAGAAAAGGCTGGAATAAAGAACAAAAGAATATATATACAAATCAAATATATGATTATCAAGGATTTGATATAAATGGAAGAGATAGAGAAGGATATGATAGAAATGGTATAGGACTAGATGGTTATGATAAAGAAGGCTTTAATAGCTTAGGTTATGATAGAGAGGGTTATAATCGAGAAGGATATAATTATGAAGGATACGATAGAAATGGTTTTAACAAAAGAGGAGTTCATAAAGTTACTAAAAGAAAATTTGATGAAGAAGGATTTAATAAATATGGACAAGACCGTGGTGGATATGATAGAGAAGGATATAATAGTTGTGGATATAACAGAGAGGGATATGACAAGCAAGGATTTAATGAGAGAGGATTCAATAGAGAAGGTTATGATAGAGAAGGTTTTGATAAAAAGGGGATAAACCGAGATGGAATAGATAGGAGAGGATATAAAGTTGGGTCTCGTAATGAATTGAATCAATATAATAGATATGGATTTAATAAATATGGAAGGGACCGTGGTGGATTTGATGAATATGGATATGATATTTGTGGATATGACAAAAACGGTTATGATAGAAAAGGACATGATGAAGAAGGATATGATATTAATGGTTTTAATATAAAAGGATGGAATCGAGAAGGAAAAAATATTAAAACAAGTGAATTATATGATAAAGATGGTTA
>CAKPKI010000108.1 GCA_934167135.1 uncultured Clostridia bacterium | reverse complement strand
TTTGGAACAAAAGTAAATTTAAAAACATGGGTAAAAGTTAAAGAAGACTGGCAAGATGATGCAACAATAGTTAAAAAATTTAAGTTACAATAGAAACAAATGCATAATTTGTATACGAATTGCGAAAGATAGAATTAAAGGAAGTGAGCTTATGATAAAGAAAATTGCATGGAATACCTTTAAAAATACAGGTAATGTAAATACATTTTTAGAATTAAAGCAAATACAAAATCTAGAAGAACAAATAGACAAACAACTGAAACAACCAATGGAGGAACTAAATGGGAACAGTAAAAATGAGTGGTATAATAATTTCTGAAAATAATTTAGGAGATTATGACAAAATGCTAACAATGTTAACACCAGGTCTAGGTAAAATATCATGTGTTGCAAAAGGTGCTAGAAGGCAAAAAAGCACCTTACTTGCAGGCACTCAATTCTTATGCTTTGGAGAATATATGATGTATAAAGGTGCAAATACATATAATATAAACTCATGTGAAACAATAGAAGTATTTTACAAATTAAGAACAGATTTGGACAAGCTAAATTATGCGGTAGAAATTACTAAAATAATAAGAGAAGTAACAGAAGAAAATGAAAATTGCTATAAAATATTACAATTATTTTTAAATACATTATATACAATATCAGAAACAGACAAAAATCCAGAACTAGTAGTTAGTATATTTAAACTAAAATTATTGTGCCTTTTAGGATTTTCACCAAGAATAACAGAATGTGTAAATTGTAATAAGAAAGACAATTTGATATATTTTAGCCTAAGAGATAATGGATTTAAATGTGATATATGTGGCAAACAAGATAAAAGTTGTTTACATATGAGTGAAAGTACGGCTAGTGCTATAAAATATATAGTTATGGCACCACCTAAAAAGTTATATTCATTTAATTTAAAAGATGAATCACTAAATGAACTAAAGTTAATAACAAAGTTGTATTTTAATGAGAAATTAGAAAAGGTATAGATTGAAAAATAATTCTTTTTTTAATCTAGTTGGATGGAAGGAATAAAAGTAAAAATGGAAGAATTAGTTGATATTTTAGTTACAACATATAATACTAATGAGAAATATTTAAAAAAGCAAATAGAAAGCATATTAAGACAAACATATAAAAACATAAAAATATATATAAGTGATGATAACTCTCCAAACACAGAAGTTGCTAAAATATTGAGACAATATAAAGAAAAAGATGAAAGAATAGAATTATATATACAACCAAAAAATTTAGGATATAATAAAAATTTTGAATTTTTGTTAGGACAATCAAAAGCAAATTATATAATGTTTTCTGACCATGATGATGTTTGGCATAAAGATAAAGTTAAAAAAAGTTTAGAAAAATTAAAAGAAAAAGATGTTGACATGGTGTACTGCAACTGTAGACAAGTTGATGAAGAAGGAATTGTTTTACATGATGATTATTTTAAATACAAAAATGTGCCTTTAGTTAATGGAAAAAGCAAATTGGCTATTTCGAGATGTGTTGGAATCGGATGTTCACAAATTATTACAAAATCAGTTAAAGATAAAATGATTCCATTCAAAAAGAATTTTATTGCTCATGATTGGCTTTCTGCATTTATTGCAAATGAGGGAAAGGGAATGAGCTATATTGAGGAACCTCTTTTTGATTATAGATTACATAGTTCTAATGTTTTTGGAGGAAGAAGTTTAAACCAGAATTTGGATAGATGGAAACAAGAACATGGTAAAGATTATAAGTCTTTTCTGGAGTATAGAAAAGATGCTATTAATAGAGCATACCTTGGTGGAATTGAGATGTGTAAGGAGTATGTTCATATAAAGAAAGATGAGGAGTTTATAGAGGAAGCAGAGAGGTATTATGAATCTGTTTTGAAGTCTTCTAAGCTTAATTGGAATTTGAATGGTTTTTTTAGGGTTTTGGCTGGAAAAAATCAGGGCAAGAAGATGATTAGGGAAATTGTTTTGTTTCATTTTCCAGTTGTTGGTTTTTTGAGATTTAAATTGTAATTTTGACAAAAGTTTGAGCTATTTGAGGTCTAATTATTGACTTTGAATAGCTCTTATAGTAGAATAAACAAAAGAAAATGTGATAAAAGAGGAAATATAAAAAACAATGGAGGAATTATGGAATTTATAAAACAAGTAATAAAAAATAGAAAATTAATATTAAGATTAGGAAAAAATGATTTCAAAAACAGATTTGCAAGTACAAGCCTTGGAAGTTTATGGGGATTTTTACAACCATTTATATTTATGATGATGTATGTAGTTGTATTTCAATTTATATTTAAAACATCAGGAGAAGGAAATTCGCCATATGTAGTATGGTTTTTACCAGGCATGGCAATGTGGATGTGTTTAAATGATGGTATAATGGGAGCGAGTGGAGCAATACGTTCATATGCGTATTTAGTAAAAAAAGTAGTATTTCCAGTAGATGTAATACCAATGATATCAATAGTAGGAAATAGTGTAGTATCAATATTTTTATTTTTGATAGCAACTATAGTTTGCATAATATTTGGATACATTCCTAATATATTAGAGCTTATATATGTGATAATTGCTGCATATTCATTTGTAATAGCATTAACAAGATTTACATCAGCAGTTACAACATTGGTGCCAGATTTTTCAAACTTATTATCCATAATGATGCAAATATGTATGTGGGTAACACCTGTTGTGTGGGGATTAGGAATGATTGCAGAACATCATACTATATCAATGGTTATGAAATGTTTACCGTTTACATATTTAGTTACAGCAATAAGAGAAGTATTTATGGGAGGAACTATTATTAGTGATGGACATTGGATATATACAATAATATTTTGGAGTATTACAATCCTAATGTTCTTATGGGGAAATCATGTATTTAATAAGAATAAAAAAGATTTTGCAGATGTATTATAATGGAGGAATAAATGGAAGAAAAAGTAGATGTTCTTTTAGCAACATATAATGGAGAAAAGTACTTAAAAGAACAAATAGACAGTATACTAAATCAAACATACCAGAATATAAATTTAATAATATCAGACGATAATTCTAAGGATAGTACAATAAAAATACTAGAAGAATATAAGAGCAAAGACAATAGAATAAAGGTATATTTGCAAGATAAAAACTTAGGATATATAAAAAATTTTGAATTTTTATTAAGAAATGTAGAAAGTAATTATTATATGTTATCTGATCAAGATGATGTATGGTTACCAGAAAAAATAGAGAAATCAATGAAAACACTTAAAGAAAAAAATGTGGACTTGGTTTTTGGAGATTTAGAAGTTGTAGATGAAAAAATGAATACAATATATCCATCGTTTGATGACTTTATGCTATTAAATAGAAAAATAAATAAATATATTGATAGTTATAAAGTAAATTATCTTTATAATTGTGTTACAGGATGTACAATACTTTCTAAAAAAGATTTTATAAAAGATATATTGCCAATACCTAATGATTCAAAATATGTACCACATGATTATTGGATGGCATTAATGATTGCACTAAAAGGAAAACTGGCTTATATGCCAGAAAAATATATAAAATATAGGCAACATGGAAATAACCAAATTGGAACAGATAAGATATCACATAAATTTAAAAAGTTGGATCAGGTAAGAGAATTATTTATTAATGTGAAATTAGGAGTATTTGGAACATATGTAGCTAATAATGAAAAATTTCCGAAAGAATTGCAAGATTTAAATTTAAAAGCATTAGAATATTTTAAGATGTTACCAAAAAAGAAGAATTTTAATTTTAGAAATTGGCATATATTCCATGAGCTATATAAGAATGAAACATTTAATTATTACATATTAAATTTTATTATAATGAATTTACCATTTATAGGAAGAGGACTTTTTAATATAAGATATGCAATCTTAAAATTATTGAAAAAAAGATAAGGAATAAATAAAAATGAAGAAAATACAAAAAAATAGTTTTTATAAAAGAGCAGTATATACAGTACTTGTTATTATTGCAATTATGCTAGTTATAATAACTGTAGTAGTTAATTCAAACAAAGAAATTCAGCTGACACAGTTACAAGCTAATAGTCATAGACAAATGATGGGATATATTATAAAAGATTCAAATGGAAAGGTAATTGTGATAGACGGAGGAACAAGTGAAGATGAGCCAAATTTAGAAAAACACATTAATGAGTTAGGAAATAAGGTAGATGTTTGGTTTATTACTCATCCTCATAGTGACCATGCAGGAGCATTTATAAAAATTGTTGAAAATACAGACATTTCAATTGAAAAAGTTTATTATACCATGAATGATTTAGAATGGTACAAACAATATGCAGTTGAAAGAGCAAATGAAGCTGAGGAATTTGAAAATGCACTTCAAAATGAAAGAATAAAAGATAAAATAGAAGAAGTGTCAATAAATGAAATTATTAATATAGATTTTATTAAATGTGAAATACTAGGTGTAAAAAATCCTGAGATAACAAATGATGCATTTAATAATTCTAGTATGGTAATAAAAATGTTACTTCCAAAAACATCAATATTATTTTTAGGAGATACAGGAGTCGAAAGTGGGGAGAAGCTAATTAGTACACAGAAGGAAAAACTAAAATCAGATATAGTACAAGTTGCTCATCATGGACAAAATGGAGCTAATGAAGATTTATACAAAGAAATTCAACCCAAAATATGTTTATGGCCTACTCCAGAATGGATTTGGAATAATGACAATGGAGAAGGAGAAAATACTGGACCTTGGAAAACATTTGAAACAAGAAAATGGATAGAAGACTTAGGAGTAACACAAAATATTATTGAAAAAGATGGAGATATTACAATAACGATAAAATAAGGTTTAATTGAAGAAAGGATGAAAAAATATTGGAAAATAAAGAAAAAGAAATTGCAATTGAAATAAAAAATTTAACAAAAGAATATAAAATGTATCCTACAAAAAAAGATAGATTAATAGAAGCAGTTTTCCCAGGAGCACAAAGGCATGGAACATTTAGAGCGATGGACAATTTAAACCTTGAAGTAAAAAAAGGAGAGATTCTAGGAATATTAGGAAAAAACGGTGCAGGAAAATCAACATTATTAAAGATGGTAACAGGAGTTGTAACACCAACAAGTGGAGAGATTATAACAAAAGGAAAAATAAGTTCATTATTGGAGTTAGGAACGGCTTTCAATATGGAATTAACAGGAATAGAAAATATATACCAACATGGACAGGTTATGGGGCTGACAAATGAACAAATAGAAGAAAGAAAACAAGAGATAATAGACTTTGCAGATATAGGAGAACATTTATATCAACCAGTAAAAACATATTCCTCTGGTATGTTTGCAAGACTTGCCTTTTCATGTGCTATAAATG
>CAKPKI010000107.1 GCA_934167135.1 uncultured Clostridia bacterium | reverse complement strand
GTTTTAAATGGCATTACTTGTGATTCTACTACTTCTGTATATAAAGCATCAACTGTCTGTTCTAATGCTTTTACTGTTGCATTATCTAATTGAGTTATCTTTGCTCTATTTATTTTTATTTTTGAAGAGACACATTTACTCATATTACATAATCTCCAATTTAACATAGTTTACAGAACCATCAGGATTCCTTGCTTTAGTACCTTGATATATTTCTCTAGTTTCGCCAAATATCGTAGCTTTTCCGCCAGATATTACAGCTAAATCAGGAGCAATATCTTTGGAAAATAAAGCTACAGCATTTATTTGTATAATTACTTTCTCAGTAGTTAATACTCTTTTTGCTTTATCTTGATAATTACATTTAAAGTCTCCTTCTAATGCAATTATAGGACTGCCCTCTTCTGATACTCCTTCACTATATAAAACAAGGTGTATGTCAGTTTTGCAATCTTTTTCTCTAACTAAACTAGGATAATTCATCTTAATACCTCACATTTCTACAAGTTAATCCTGTTTGAGCCAATAAACAATAATAGTCCTTTGGTATAGCAACCCCATTTTGTATTTGAACATTCCAACTTTTGCCGAAGCTCATTGATACCCCATTTATTGCATAGCTTGAAAGTGGTGTTTTTAGTATATCTGCATTTTCATATTCAAAATCAGCAAGTTTGCATACTACTTCTCTTATAATGCTTTGTTGAAATTCAGTTAAATTATCAAACTTTTTTCTAACAATTCGATTATAAGTTAAAGTATCTATATGCATACTTGCTTCTTTTATTTTTTCTTCAAATTTATCTTCAGGAATTACATCACCTTTATATGTATCTTGATAATATTTTTTATCTACATACATATTCATATATATCAACTCCGATTAGCTTTGTTTTTCAATATAGAATTGAATAGCATCGTGTTTTTTATTAAAGATGAATACATCTTCAAATGACTCTTCAAAATATGTCCATTTACCTTGTGATAATGAACTTGGAGCACCTAATTGTGCAAAGTCATAAGCAATTACTGGTATAACTGCAGATGGATGAACTAATATCATTTTTACATCTTTTGCAGCTTCTTGTACTTTCTCATAATAAGTATTTAATCCTGATTTTGCAGGGCTTTCAACAGCTGTATATGAAGTTCCTGATTTTGTGTAGTATGTTTTTCCACTTACTACTTCTGTATCAGCAGTTAACTCATATTTATCTGTAGCAACTTCAAATCCATCATCTGTAAAGTTATATGCAGATTTCATTGCAGTAGTTGGAACACCAATTACTTCAACTTCTCCTATTCTGTCTAATGATCTAGCAACAGTTGTATCTTGTGCTGATAGATTTCTAGCAGCTTCTTTTGCTGTATCTATTAATGTTTTTGTATATGTATCAGCATATAGTAATCTTCCTGCTGCAGGAACTCTTTTTTCATCCATTTTGTCCATCATTGCATCAAACTTTGTTAATACATTTGCTAATGTAAGAACATCGCCTTCAGTAATAGTTTCTATTTCATTTTTTAATTTATATAATGCTGTGATCATTTCAGCATCCATTTCAGGAAATTTTTCCTCTTCATTCATAGTTTTAGTTATATTTTGTATTGTTGCAACATGGTTTGTTTCATCAATATCTCTTGGATGGATAAGTGTATCCCATGTTCTATGAGTTTTTAGTTTCTTTGGTTCTTCATCATTATTGAAGTTTCTTCCAAAAGTACCTATTGAATCCCTATCTCCATTTTTTCTACCTTTAACAGATAATGATGGTAGAATTACTGTATCGTTTCTTAAAAATTTAACATCTGGTTTTACTGCACTCCATAATGCACCAAAAAATAAAGTGTATGGATATGCTTGAGCTAAAGCTTGTGAATATTCTTTAGCATAATTTAATCCTGTTTTTTCAAATGCCATAATAATTACCTCCTATTTTTTTCTAGGTCTTACACCAGTAAATCCAAAATCAAATACTCCATTATTTGAATTTGTACCATTATTAGTGTCAGCACCAACTGTTATCCCAACGACTCCTTGTACTTGTTTTTTTAGTCCTGGAATATCAACAACGACCTTTTGTAGTGCTGCTTTTAATGTGTCTTCTTGAATCTTTCCATCTTTACCCATACAATTATTTAAATCTGCCATTTTCAATAAATATGGCATTGTCTTAATATCAACATTTAAATCATCGACATAGTCATAAGCTTTCTTTTCTATTTCTAGTCTTTGTTTTTCTAGTTGTATTTTTTGTAAAGATGCTTGAACTTCAGACAATTCCTTGTTTTGAGCATTAGTTTGATTTGCTTTTTCCGTTTTAAATGCACTTATTGCACTTTCCATTTCTTCAGCACTCAAACCTTGCTTATGAAAATAACTTTTTAATATGCTATCTTCTGTTTTTACATTTCTTGCATCAATCATTTCTTGAATTTTGTTATAATCAATAGCATTAGATGCTTGATTTGTATTGTTGTTTTGCCCTGTAGTGTTTTGGGCATTTGGATTAGAATTTGCATTGTTATTTGCTTCATTTCCTTCCATTTCACTACCTCCTACTTTTTTAAGTCTTGAATGACTATTAATAAATTACACATGCTTTTATTCTCATCAGTGTTTGGAGCATATAAAAAAGAGCCTTTCAGCTCTTAATTAATCTGTATATAAACTTCTTTGTAATTCTTCGTATCTTTCTTTTGATACTTTATATTTTCCTTTTCCTGCTTTTACAGGTTTATTTCCTTCTATTTTTTCATCTTTGATAAATACATCTTTGGGATTATACACAATATTTGCATCGTATTTATCTCTAAACATTTCTATTACTGTTACAACTTTCTCTTTTGAAACACCTTCATCTTCAGATGTTTTTTCTTCTACTATTTCTTCTGTAGTTGTTATTTCTTCATTTTTTTCTACTGCTTCATTTACATCCTCTTCTTTTAATTCTTTTTTGTTTTTAGCCATTTTATTTACCTCCTATAATATTTTTATAAATTTTCCATATTCTTGAGCAACTTGAAATTCTATTCGACAGCCTCTAGCCTGTTGCCAGCCTGGCATAAATATAACTCCATCTACCTTTCCTATATATCTTATTGACTGAGACAGCATATATATTGCTACATCTTCATCTGCTGGTGCATTTTCAAATACCGTATCTACCACTTCATGTCCTTCTGCTTCCAACTTCAATATTAGTTCAGCTCTTTCTGCTCTTATTTGTTCATTTGTTTTTCCTCGCATAGGTTGACTTATCATTAATTTCATACTTTTCCCTCCTTTCACTCATCATAAAATTGTGCTTGACTATTGCTTTTAAATCTTTCTTTGTAATTTTGCCAAGCTATTCTTTTATTGTGATATTTTTCAATATTTTCTTTATCTGTACTTCCAAGTTCAAGTCTGGAATATTTATCAATATTTCTTTCTATATAGTTTAGTTTTTGTTCTTTTATGTAATTTTGTCTTTTAATTTCCAGTTGTTCCTCTGTAGGTAGTGTTGGCCTGGTATTAATACCTGGAAAATAAGTTACTGTCGTATCCTTACAATTTGGATGAAATAACTTTTCCTTAACTGCTGCACTTAACAAAGGATATCCAGTTTCTTTGCTTTCCGCTTCTGTTCCGCCACTCCATACATCATCAATAAAAACTTTTCCTTGAAACTTAATACAATAAGGACATCCTCCTCCACGATTAGGAACTAGAACTGTATGTACTCCCCATTCATTTCTTTTTGTTCCTTCGCCTTGTAAGTATGCCCTTTTATTTGCTGTTCTTATTGCCATTTCAGCATAAGATGAAATATTTACCATTGCACCATTTGCATATTCAATATTATTTATTCCTTTTGCTAGAAAATCTTTTGTAGCCATATCAACTGCCTGTTGAACAGTCCCTGACCCTGTATTTGCATATACCTGTGCTTGGTATATTGTTTTTCTATATTGATCATTAGTGTACCTCAATATTGACATTTCTGCTTTTTTAAAATTATCTGTTGTTTCATTTATTAGTGCTTTTAATTTTCTTTCGTTTATTTTAAAAAAGCTTCCTTCCGTTTGATTCACTAAATCATATATTCTGGTCAATTGTTTCTTTTTTATTCTTTTATTTTTACTGGTCTTGTAAATATGCCACATTTTGTTTATTTTTTTATTGCTACTACTAAAATTTCCTTGCTTTATTGCTTCTAATATTACATTTTCTTGTTTTAATTTTCCATTTTCATAACTTTTCTTTATTAGTTCTTCAATGTCTTCATTTATAGTAGAAAAATCATTTTTAAATAATTCCTTATTATCTTTTTTAAATTTTTCAAGTGATTTTAATTGTTCTGTTTGCCAAGCACTCCAATTCATATCTTCCATTTTTTCCTCTTCTAAGTGCCTTGTAAGGTTTCTTTTCATTGATTCAATTAAGGTGTTTTCTATTCTTTGAAATGCTTGTTTAATATCATATTCATTATTCATTTACAACTTTCTCCTGGTCTTTTTTATCTTCTTTTTGACCACTTTCTTGATTTTCTACTTTGGTATCGACATTTGTGTCGGTATCATTATCGTTCATTTCTAAATCATAGTTCACAGCTGGCTCTTCAATATCAATAATTCCCTGTTCCGCCTTTAACCTTGCAACTTCTAGTGTTTTCCACTCTTCGTCTTTGTCATCTTTGTATAATTCCTCAACACTTGCTTCAATTGACATTATTCCACCTTGTTTTCCTTTTGCAACTGTTTCAACTTGTGCCTCAAAAGATGGATTTGCATATTCTCCAAATTTCAATGATACATCAATATCCGCTGGAATAGGCTTTTTATCTATTTGAGCTTTTGACTTCAAAACCATATTTATAACTTTTGGTATAAAATCAGTTAATGTATCTATGATTAAACCTCTAGTATATAAAGTGGTCTTTTCTTTTTCCCTTTGTGCTTCAGCATTATCGAGTTTCTTATTATCAATTCCAAGCGTACTTGGACTAACTATCCCTTGTAAACATAAATCTAAAAATGTGATATAAGATTGTAAATAATTCTCTGTTGGAATTTCAGCTTGCTCTATGTCGATTTTATCTTGATTATTTTCATTCATAGCTGCATCTGCTTTTATAAACTTATTATCAAATGGATTACTTTCATAGATGGCCAATGTTCCATCTTCTGGGTCTTTTGGAATCATACTTTCAGGAATATATTTTATTGCTCTACCTGCTCTAACCGCTTCTACCCATTGAGAAATTATTTCATCTAAACTATCAAAAGAATCATATTTTCCATCGAAAATTGACTCTCCTCTACCTTTATATTTTGCTGATTCGTTAAACATCAATGGTACTGCCCACATAACATTTTTATCAAAATGAAGATTTTTTAATTTTGACAATGCTTGAACTGTATTTAAA
>CAKPKI010000106.1 GCA_934167135.1 uncultured Clostridia bacterium | reverse complement strand
TATGAATTTTTTCTATTATTTGATTAAAACTTTTTTCACTTGTAAACATGCACATAAATAGCGTTTTAGCTAAAGATATTAACTTATTTTTCTTTACTTTTTTATCAAATTTATTAAAATGTGCTGAATATATTTGAGCCAACATATATCTTGAATCTTTCTTTCTATCTCCGCATCTCCTATATAAATCTTGTGCATTATTAAATCTAGATAAAAAGGTGGTAATTCTTCTAGTTTTTACATCTTTTTCTATTGTACTTCTTTCAAAGCCATATCTTTGCATATCTTCGTTTGACAGTTCTAATAGAAAATCATCTAATAATCTCTCCAGATTATTACCATTTACTATATTATTAAATTTCTCACATAAACCATCATCAATGCTCTCAAAGAATCTTCGTGCAAGTTCAATGGTATTATCTTTTGTAATAGTTGTTTGTACAGGGAAATTATAAACCATATTTCCAGCTTGTGAAAAAACTACTAGTTTCAAATCACATTTCTCCCTTATTATTTGACTATTTTATTCCTATTTTCATTTTGTAAGAAAACAAAGCATTTAAACTTTTTCCTTCAAATATTTCATCTAAAGTATTATCTAAATTTTCCAATATTTCCATAACAGGTGTATAATTATTCCTAATTGCTTTTTGTATATTACTTTTACTTAATATAAATTTTTTAAATCTTTCCTTATCATACTCAAATTCAACATCAAAACATATCTCTCTGCAAAATTCAAATTCATTGCTATTAATAAGATTATTTAAGTGTTGACTTTGTGGGTATATAATTGTATCTTCTTCTTTTTCAAGCTTCATTGTCAATTTACGCAAATTTTTATTTAATTTTTCTAATTTTCCTTTTCTTTTGCTTTATTTAACATATCTTTTGAAGGCTCAATTTCAATTACTTTTTCGGCAAAATTAGTACACACTTCAGTAGAATTTCCAGTGCCACAACCTATATCAACAATTAAATCTATATTGCCATTTATGTATTTCTTTATAATTTCAATTGCTTTTTGTGGTAGTCTTGGTCTTCCTTCATCATATAAGTCTGCAAAACCTAAAAATCTTTCATATCCTTTTTCCATTAAAATCAGTCCTTCCCATTAACACTTAATCCTCAATCATATCCAACACTCTAATATGAAATCCATTTTCTTTATAAAACTTTATTGCACTTTCATTGTAACCAAATACAGCAATCATTATCTTCTCACATCCATTAGATTTTAGATGTTCTTTCATTTTAAGAAGTAATTCTTTTCCTATACCTTTTCCTCTATATTCTTTATCTACAACTAGTTCAGTAATTCTTCCTCGTTTTGGTGCTTTAAAATCATATCTAATTGTGGCATCATTATTTATAACTCCTATTATTAAGCCAACTATTTTTTCATTATCTTTATATAAAAATATTTTACCATTACATTTTTCTACTTCTTCTAATGTTTTTTCAAAATACTTGTCTCTATATCCTTCTCCAACTATGTTATATCCTTCTATATCCATATCGGCTAAATATTGTTGTAATTGAACTAATAAATCTTTTATTTCTTCATCATATTTTGAATCATATTCAATAATCATATATATTCACTCCTATAAATTCTAAAATTTATAAACATCTACTATATCACCGTCTGCCTTACTAATACCACCTGCTTTTTCATAGCATTTACAAGCAGGTATATTACTTTTATTCGTTATTAGATACGTTTTGCAACAACAACTCGTTTTAGCATAATCACGAGCAAAAGTTATTAAACCAGTTCCATTTCCTTTCCCTTGATATTCTGGAATAACATCAATAGCATCTAGATAGAATACTTTTCTACCGTCTGGTTTTAAAAGAATATATCCAAAGGCAAAACCTACTATATCTCCATTAATATGTTTTGTTAGTGCCATTATAAAAGCATTTTTGGTTAAATCAATTCTTGACACTTCATCTTTTGTTAAAAAACTTATTCCTCCTTTTCCCTTCCCTAATTCTTTTCCACTAAATATTTTATCCATAACTTTTCCAAGTTCTGTTTCCTTTATTTCATCTATATATTTATCATGAATTGGAAAACCTTGACTTGATTTTAAAAGCACATTAGAATGACCTATAGGATTTTTATAATATTTCTCTAATATATATGAAATAGGTTCTTTATTTTTGTTATAATCCTTTTTATAATTGACTCTTTATATTCTACTATTGAACTTTCATTTTTAATAGATTTCTCGTCATTGTTCTCCTTTAAATTATTTTTCTTAAAAATATTATCTGGATTATATACCTCTCTTCTTTCAATTTCTAATTTTGTTAGTTCTCTCTTTTCTTCCTGAAGTAAATTAATTCTTTCTTCTTTATTACATAAGTAATCTCTGTAAATAATTCCTAACATTTCTTTAGTTTCTTTTCTAATGTTCTGTTCTTTTAATGGTATATTAGGATTTATATTTGATACATAATTTTTAGATTTGTTATTTTCAATAAAATTTATAAAGCTATTGCTAATTTTACTTTTCATTTCTATTGGCATCATACTTATTATAACACTAATATCTACATATATCTCTGAATTTATATTATTCATGTGTCTTCTCACTTTCTTTAGTATTAAGTTCTCTAATATCACTTTTTAATGCTTCATATCGCCTTTTTCTATCGTTTGCCGATATTTCGGTATAAGCAGTTTTCATATCATCTATAGTTACTAAATTTTGTCCTAATAGCTCTCTATCTATAGTTTGTATATATTCCTGCATTTTTTTATTATATTCTTCTACTGGAACATCTATTATATATCCACTTGATTGTTCTATAAAATGTTGCCCTAAATATGCTAAATATTCCATGCTTATTTTTTTATCATCTGATGATACTTCACTATTGCTCTTGATTGTGTTTATTAATTCAGGCATATCTTGAACAACTTTATAATATGGCTGTCTATAAAATATTTCTCTTATACTTTGAGTTGATAATGACTTTGAAAAATCTAGTCTTGCCTTTTCTAATTTTTGCTTATTTATCTCTAAATATGCTTGTCTATCTATCATCAAAATTGGAACATTATGTGTTCTTGCAGCTAATAATGATTGTTCATTTATATTTTCATCAAAACAAATTATACATGATGGTTGCATTCTATCTGTTCCTTTTTGATTTCTTAACCTATTAGCTTTATTTACATCTGTTTCCTTTCTTTTTTGTACAACTTCATTCCAGTAATCAGGACTTGTCCAATATGCTAAATCTTCTGAAGATCTAAGTCTACAATGACTGCTATTCGTTTCTAAATGACCTTTACCATGTTCAACCATCATATCACTAGAATCCATTTTTATTATTCCACCAGATGCAATTTCTGTAAAGCCATAAAAAACTGCACTTTCATCTATTTCTGTTAATCTTTCTCCCTCATATATTTGTCTTGATTTTTCTGCGACTGATTTTTTATATTCTTCTTCTTTCTCTTTTGATTCAAAACTAATTAATGGTGTTTCATTACTTTTTTGCAATGGTCTAAATAGAGCTGCTATTTTTTTATCAGTAATAAGAGTAGTTGAAACAGTATTACTTCCTTCTGTGAAATTCCATTGTTCTGGATTGTCAATTATTGCATTTGCAATACTATTCATATTAAAATCGAAATTAAAAATTCTATGTATACAAATATTAAAACTTTGCCCTTTTAACTTTATTACATCTACTCCTTGATAATCTTGATGTTCTAATGTTTCATCCTCTAAATTAATCATTTCATTGTTGTAACCTTTAGAATACATAGAAGATATCTTTTTCTTAGTTTCTTCTATGTCACAAATCGTTAAAGGCATACCATCAAAATGTTTTCTTAACTCATCA
The DNA here is from genome assembly GCA_934167135.1 of uncultured Clostridia bacterium. Lineage (GTDB taxonomy): Bacteria > Bacillota > Clostridia > TANB77 > CAG-508 > CAG-269. Next base: position 1,593 of record CAKPKI010000106.1, on the reverse strand, counting down.
ATATCTTGAATAGATTTTAAACCATTATATAATTCTTGTCTTTTTCTAAATTTTTCATCTATAGGATTTTCTAATTGTTTTCTTTTTGAATATTCGTCAAGCTCGTCTATATTAGAATTACAATATTGTTCATTAAATTTTTCTAATTCTTCAGTAGATGTATTAAAAAGCATTTCTGTATATATTTTCTTTATCTCTTCTATGCTTGTAGCTTCTTGTAATTTATTAGAATAGTATTCTTTTACTTTTTCATCATAATTTAATAAATCTTCTATATTTTCTATTTTAAATTTATTACCTGTTGCTATTATTGTTTTTATTTTTGCTTCATCAATTGAAATTTCCTCAAAGTTATTTGTACTTATTAATAGTTGTTCCATTTGTTCAAAAGATGCTATTGCATTTTGAATATTTTCTAAATTGTTTCCATATAAGCTATTATATTGTTCAATATATTTAGTTAAATACTCTAACTTTCCACTATTCTTAATCTCAATTATTTTATCTATATTGCCTGTATTATATTCTAATAAGCTATTTATAATATTAATATCCATATTTATAAAATCTGAATCACATAATAATTCATATCTTAAATTTGGATTATCCATCTTTAATTCGGGTCTAACTTCTTTTATTTTGTCTATAGATTTATAAAACTGCTCCATTAAAGGATTGTTTTTATCTATTAATGTATAATTTTGAAAATCATATTTTAAAACTGCTTCAATCACTTCTAGTGTTAAGTGATTTGCAATTTTATCTAAATATTTAGAAAATGTATGTGGATGTTTCTTTACATACTCATTTATATATTCTGGATTATCACATATCGTACTATCTTTTATATCAGGTAAACAATCTATATTTTGACCTATCAAATATAAAGCTAATTCATGGTCTTCTCTTACTTCTTTTATTGATGCTACATAAATTTTTCTCGGATTTAGTTTTTCCAATCGAGACCCCTTAGCTGGTGTTCTTTCTCTTTTTATATATCCTATTGTCAGATTTTTAATATATTCATTATCTATAGAAGTTCCCCTTAACTTCAATAAAATATCATTATTTTTATCTACTAACTTTTTAGCAAATTCCTCATCCTCAAATAAAGGTGGAAGATAGCTCACCTCATCTATGTATTTATCGTCAATCAATAGTATTCTTTTTTGAACTTCTATAGGTAAATCAAACATTATTGATGACTCTATTTCTAATATTTCTATAAAAAATTCAGTATCATTTGAATATTGTATTGCTTCTTGTGGTAATTCATAATTTTCAGATACATATCTTAATATTTCTTCTTTGTTCACTTTATCCTCCAAATTATTCTTTAGTTTCTTATTTAATTCAGTTTATTTTAACATTCTACTATGGTACAAATTATTTATATCACAATTAAGCAAAAATTACAACAATGTGAATATAATAAAAATCCTCTGGCTAAGTATATTTTACAACTTGTTCACTTTTATCTGCACAAAGTACAATTCCAATTGGCGGATTCTCTCCTTCATTCATCATTTCTCTTGTATAATAATTTACATACATTTGCATTTGTCCTATATCTTGATGTGTTAAATCTCCTAG
>CAKPKI010000105.1 GCA_934167135.1 uncultured Clostridia bacterium | reverse complement strand
CCTCCAGAATCGTTTTTTATTGGAGTATAACAAAAAATGGAGTATTCGTAAACTATTATTACTAGATGGATGCTATATATAGTTATAGCTTAACTTTTAAAAAACTTCTCAAAAATCTAAATCTATTGTATCATGATTTATAAAGAATGGAGGAATTTTTTATGAAGTGGAAGCTGACTACTTTGATTGAAAATCATATGGATAAAGAAGAAAGCTATGTGTGTGAACATGGTCTTTCTGTTTTGATTGAAAGTGTGAATCAGGAGCCGCCCGTTCGCCTTTTGATGGATACAGGGCAGAGCGGAACATTTTATGACAATGCAGCGAAGATGGGGATTTCTCTTGAAGATTTGAGTGCATTGTTAATCAGTCATGCTCATTATGACCATGCGGGCGGCGTAAAAAGGCTGATAGAAGAAGAAAAGGTCAGGAAAATGTATGTGGGAAAAGATTTTTTCAGGGAAAAATATTATGAGAAAAAAGATGGAACAATGAAGAATATCGGGATTGCATTTTCCAGAGAAGAATTAGAGAAAAAGGGAGTATCTGTCTGTGAGGTAAAAGAAGATATGCAAATGATTTTTTCTGGAGTAACTCTACATCGTAATTTTGAGCGTGCTATAGAATATGAACCGTTAAATCCTCATTTTTTTATAAAAAAAGAAGAGAATGCGGAGGAGGATTTTGTAGATAAAAGCGTGTCGCAGGATAAAACAGTTGCCGTAGCCCGCTACGCCGACCGTATTCAGGCTAAATCTCCCGCAAATTGCAACGAACATCTTACAGAAAGCATTTTTCAAACGCACTCTAATTTTTCTGATGAAGAATTATCGCAGTTTGCAATAGAAGAAAAATTTTCTATATATACAAAAGATTCTTTTACAGACGAAATCGCAGTAGCATTAGATACGGAAAAAGGTCTTGTTGTTATAGTAGGATGTTCTCATCCGGGTATTATGAATATTCTTAAAACGATTGAAAAGCGGAGCGGAAAAAAGATTTGTGGCGTTGTCGGAGGAACCCATTTGATGGAAGCGGACGAGGAGCGGCTTAGAAAAACGATAGTAGATTTAAAGAAAATGAATATAAATTTTATCGCCGTTTCTCATTGTACGGGCGAAGACAATTTAGAAATGATAAAAGAAAACTTTGGAGAAAAATTTATTTTTAACTGCACAGGAAATGTAATCAGATTTTAATAGATTTATAGAATTTCAGGAAAAGATAGTATTTATATAAGTATAACTTACTGTGTGATTTATAACAAAGTCTTGATGAAGATTAAAGACATGGAATTTGTGCATAAAATTTACAATGCGATTTATGATATAATATAAATAGCGAGATTTTTCTGTAGAATGAACGATATGTTTTACAATGGAAATTTGTTCAAAATCTATATCATACTGAAGAAGTAGAAAAAAATTAAAAATACCTATTGACAATTGAGTATTCATTCAACTATAATAGGGACAGTTGAACAAGTATTCAATTATTTGTTTGATGAAGGAGGAAGTTATGGGAACGAAAAAGAGCGATTGTGTGGCAATGTTTCCTGAAAGTATTGACAAGGTACAGAAGAGTATGCCGAAAGACTGCGAGATTGATAAGGTAGTATCCTTTTTTAAAGTTTTAGCAGACGACACAAGAATACGGATTCTGTATGCACTAAAGGAGCAGGAGATGTGTGCCGGTGATATTGCAGTTTTCCTTGACATGACTAAGTCTGCAGTTTCCCATCAGCTTGCCGTAATGCGTAAGATGCATCAGGTAAGAGCAAGACGGGAAGGAAAAAATGTTTTTTATTCACTGGATGACCAGCATATTGTAGATATTATGGAAGAGGCATTGATACATATGACACATACCGATTCCTAATATCGAGAAGAGAGGTATCACAATGCAGAGAAAAGTATATATTCTTGAGAATCTTGATTGTGCAAACTGTGCAGCCAAGATTGAGAGAAAGCTTAGCAAGCTGCCGGAACTTAGCGATGTATCTGTTACATTCGCAACCAAGCAGCTTCGATTTGCAGCGGAGGATCCGGAAGCGGTTCTGCCAAAAATCAGAGAAACAATTCAGTCTATGGAACCAGATGTAGAAGTGGTAGAGAGAACCCGCGGCAGACGGAAAGCGGCAGAGACTCATAGCCATGAGCATCACCACCATCATGAACATGGAGAAGAATGTGGCTGTGGTCACGACCACCACCATGAACATGAGGAACATGAACATGAGCATCATCATCATGAGCATGGAGAAGAATGCGGCTGTGGTCACGACCACCACCATGAACATGAGGAACATGAACATGAGCATCATCATCATGAGCATGGAGAAGAATGCGGCTGCGGCCACGAACATCATCATGAGCATGAGGACCATGAGCATCACCACCATGAGCATGGAGAAGACTGCGGCTGCGGTCACGAACATGACCACCACCATGAGCATGAAGAACATGAACATGAGCATCATCATGAACATGGAGACGAGTGCGGATGTGGCCACGACCACCACCATGAGCATGAAGAACATGAGCACCATCACCACCATGAACATGGAGACGAGTGCGGCTGCGGCCACGACCACCACCATGAACATGAAGAGCATGAGCATCATCATCACCATGAACATGGAGAAGAATGTGGCTGCGGCCATGACCATCACGAGCATGAGCATCACCATGACCACGGAGAAGACTGCGGATGTGGCCACGACCACGGCCATGAGCATCATCACCATCATCACGGAGATGATTGCGGCTGTGGTCATGACCATCATCATGAACCAGCAAAACCACAGGCGACACGTTCACACACACATTTTGAAGTAGAACATCATGAGGTAGAAGGACATCCAGAAGGCTGTCAGTGTGAGAAATGTAATTCCTATGTAGAGTATTGTGACGTTTGTGGAGAAAGTCTTGCAAAATGTAACTGCCATATGCCAGACGAAGATTTGGAAAAGAAAGTATACATTTTAGAAGGAATTGACTGTGCGAACTGTGCAGCAAAGATTGAGGCGAAGATTCGTCAGATGCCGGAAGTAGGATTTGCATCTGTAGCGTTTGCGACAAAGCAGCTTCGAGTTTCTGCGAATAATCAGGCAGAGTTACTTCCAAAGATGCAGGCAGTTGTAGATTCTATCGAAGATGGAGTTACAATCGTTCCAAGACAGCGTAGAAAACCAAGTGGTATTTCTAATACAAAAGTATATATTTTAGACGGTCTTGACTGTGCGAACTGTGCAGCAAAGATTGAGGCAAAATTAAGAACATTAAATGGTGTAGATGACCTGACAATCACTTATGCGACAAAGCAGATGAAAGTTTCTGCCAAGAATCCAGACCAGTTGATTCCTATGATTAAGGAAACAATCGATGCAATGGAAGATGGAATTACAATTATTCCTAAAGATAATAAGGTAGTTAAGTCTGAAGAAGAAGGAGAGAAAAAGTTCTCACTTAATAATCCGCTTGTAAGCATCGGTGTCGGAGCTGTTATTTTCATTATTGGTGAAATACTTGAGCATGTTGGAAATATGCCAACTATTCCAATGTTTGCGCTGTTCCTGATTGCTTATTTAGTTCTTGGTGGCAAAGTATTAATCACAGCCGGAAAGAACATCATGAAAGGTCAGGTATTTGACGAGAACTTCCTTATGTGTATTGCAACAATCGGTGCTTTCTGTATTCAGGAATTCCCAGAAGCAGTAGGCGTAATGCTTTTCTACCGTATCGGTGAGTATTTTGAAGAAAAAGCAACCGAGCAGAGCCGCACTCAGATTATGGAAGCGGTTGACTTAAGACCGGAAGTTGTTAATCTTGTTGTTGGCAATGATGTCCGTGTTATTGATGCGGAGGAGGCCAATGTAGGAGATATTCTTTTAGTTCGTCCTGGTGACCGTATTCCATTAGATGGTGTCATCATTGACGGAGAGAGCCGTATTGATACTTCACCAGTTACCGGTGAGCCAGTACCTGTCATGGCAAAGGTTGGGGATAATATCGTTTCCGGCTGTGTCAATACATCTGGACAATTAAAGATTCGTGTAGAGAAAATTCTTGAAGAATCCATGGTAACAAGAATTCTTGACTCTGTAGAAAATGCAGCAGCAAGTAAACCAAACATTGATAAATTTATTACTCGTTTTGCAAGAGTATATACACCATTCGTTGTATTCTTCGCATTATTTGTAGCACTTGTTCTTCCATTTATTTTACCAGATTCCCTGAACTGGCATTTCTTTGTAGACAGTGCCTATACAGGAACAGTAAATACAATTCATGGAACAAGCGGAACAGCATCTATTTACACAGCGCTGACATTCTTAGTTATCAGTTGTCCATGTGCGTTAGTATTAAGTGTACCGCTGGCATTCTTCTCCGGAATCGGAGCAGGCTCTAAGAAAGGTATTCTTTTCAAAGGCGGAATCGCAATCGAAAGCCTGAAAAATGTAAAAGCAATCGTAATGGATAAGACTGGAACAATCACAAAAGGTAACTTTGTTGTTCAGAAAGCTAATCCAGCAGGAAATGCAATGACTGCCAATGATTTATTAGCAATCAGCGCAAGCTGTGAATTATCTTCTACTCATCCAATCGGAAACAGCATCGTAGAGGCAGCCGAGGAAAAAGGACTTTCCATCGAAAGACCTTCTAAAGTAGAAGAAATTGCCGGACACGGTATCCGCGCAGAACTTAGCAGAGGCGTTGTTCTCTGCGGTAACAGAAAGCTCATGGATGCACAGAATGTAGATCTTAGTGCATACCAGAAAGAAAACTTTGGTACAGAAGTACTCGTTGCCTTAAATGGTAAGTTTGTTGGAAATATCATTATTTCTGATACAGTAAAAGACGATGCAAAAGACGCAATTGCTGCTGTAAAGAAACAGGGAATCATCACAGCAATGCTTACTGGTGATGCACAGGAAAGTGCAGATGCCGTAGCAAAAGAAACTGGAATTGATGAAGTACACGCAAAACTGCTTCCACAGGATAAATTATCTGAATTAAAGAAAATCAGAGAAAATCATGGAGCGGTTATGTTTGTCGGAGATGGTATCAACGATGCACCAGTACTTGCCGGAGCAGATGTTGGAGCAGCAATGGGAAGCGGCGCAGACGCAGCAATTGAAGCAGCCGATGTCGTATTCATGAACTCCGAAATGAAAGCTATTCCAGAAGCTGTCAGCATCGCAAAAATGACAAATAGCATTTCATGGCAGAACGTTGTATTTGCACTTGCAATTAAAATCATTGTTATGATTATGGGACTTTTTGGATTCGCAAATATGTGGATTGCGGTATTTGCTGATACGGGAGTATCGGTATTATGCTTGCTTAACTCCATCAGAATCCTTCATAGAAAATAGTAATTTGTCGGAGATAAGACGGACGCTCTCAAAGAGAGACAATATCCTATATTTGTGACTCTATCACTTGCGGGTTGAATACTCGCTTACCC
>CAKPKI010000104.1 GCA_934167135.1 uncultured Clostridia bacterium | reverse complement strand
CCCACAACCATATATTGGACAATATGGTCCTATTAAAAATCCTCTATTTACAAATTTCTTTTGTCTTATTGATATCTGTACTGTTTCCATTACCCATCCCGCAAATGAGTATATAAAAAATAGTGCTATGTATTTTTCTACTTCTACTAACATATTTTCTCCTTCTTAATTAAAATCAGTTTTTATTTTATCATAGGTAATATTAAAGTTCAATAGTTAATTAGAAAAGAAATCCAAAATTAGGATTTCTTTTCTGCTTTTTCTTTCTTTTCTATTTTCTTCTCATTTTCTCTCTCTAAAGCCTTTTTCTCTTTCTGTTTAGCCTTCAAGTTATCTTTAGCAACAGTCATAAGAAGTTTAATTCTATTAGTTTGGTTAGCTTCACTAGCACCTGGATCATAATCAACAGGTACAATATTAGCATCTGGATATGAATCTCTTATAGTTTTTATTACACCTTTACCAACAACATGATTTGGCAAACATGCAAATGGTTGAACACAAACTATATTTTGAATACCATTTTCCATATATTCAAGCATTTCTGCTGTTAGGAACCAACCTTCACCTGTCTGGTTTCCTGTTGATAAAACTGTTTGAACATTATCTGCCAAATGCCAAATATCACAAGTTGGCAAATATCCTTTTTTAGATTTTTCTAATGCTTTTTTGGCATCTTTTTCAAACAAATTCATCAACTTTATTGCTGTTTGAGATATTACAGATTTAATTTTTCTTCCTTTTAGTAATTCATTAGCTATTACACCATTTGCAGTAACATATTTAACAAATCCCATAAAATCTGGAAGCACAACTTCTGCTCCTTCTTTTTCTAATAAATTTGCTACATAGTTATTTCCAAATGGATGATATTTTATTAAGATTTCTCCAACAATTCCAACCTTTGGCTTTCCTTGGTTTGCATTCCATTCAATTTTTTCAAAATCTTCTACCATTTGATATATTCCAGCAGAAAATTCTTTTGCACTGCTCTTTATTGCAAGCTTTATAGCCTTTTCCATCCACTCATTAAATAACTTCTCTGTCTCACCTTTATTTTTTTCATATGCCCTATTTTTATAAAGCATCTTCTGTAATAAGTCTGCTAATACCATAGATTTAATAAGCTTTTCTGCTAATGGAATTGTCAATTTAAATCCTGGATTTTTCTCCATTCCTACAACATTAAATGAGATTACTGGTACTTGTTCAAATCCTGCATCTTTCAATGCCTTACGAATAAATCCTATATAATTTGTAGCTCTACATCCACCACCTGTTTGTGACATTATTAATGCTGTTTTATTTACATCATATTCTCCAGATTCCAATGCTTCTACCATTTGTCCTGTTGTAATAATTGATGGATAGCATGCATCATTATTTACATATTTTAAGCCTGTTTCTATAGTGTGAGGTGTACATTCCCTTAAAAGTTTGGCTTTATATCCTTCACTTTGTAATACTGGCTCGATAAAATCAAAATGAATTGGTGCCATTTGTGGTATTAATATTATATATTCTTTTTTCATTTCTTCTGTAAATGAATTTCTTTTTAAATAATATTCTCCATTTTCCTTCTCATCTTTTTTAGAATTTAAACGTTTATTTATACTTGCTAATAATGAACGTAAACGTATTCTTACAGCTCCAAGATTATTTACTTCATCAATTTTTATTAATGTATACATTTTTCCGAAACTTGTCAAAATTTCTTCAACTTCATCTGTTGTTACAGCATCAACTCCACATCCAAATGAATTTATTTGTACTAATTCTAAGTTGTCATGTCTGCCTACAAAGTCCGCTGCTGCATATAATCTTGAATGGAACATCCATTGATCAACAACACGAAGTGGTCTTTCTGGCAATGTTTTATCTGCAACACTGTCTTCTGTTAATACACACATTCCTAAACTTGTAATTAATGTATCAATTCCATGATTTATCTCAGGGTCTATGTGATATGGCCTACCTGATAAAACAATTCCTCTCAAATTATTTTTCTCAATATATTCAACTGTTTCTTTTCCTTTATTATGAATATCTTCTCTACATTTTTGATATTCTGCCTGTGCTTTTTCTATTGCATTTTTTAATTCTTTTTTAGTAAAATTGTATTCTGCAAATTCTGGTAATTCCATCATTCGTTTTAATAATGCTTTAGATTCAAATGGTAAAAATGGATTCATGAATTTTATATCATCTGCTTTTAATTCTTCTACATTATTTTTTAGTACTTCTGAATATGAAATTACTATTGGACAATTATATCTGTTGTTTGCATCTTGATATTCTTTTCTTGAATATGGCATACAAGGATAAAATATTGTTTTTATTCCTTTTTGTATTAAGCTTATAACATGTCCATGCGATAATTTTGCAGGATAACATACTGATTCTGATGGCATTGATTCAATACCTTTTTCATATATCTTTCTTGTACTTTTTTCTGATATTATTACTCTAAATCCTAGATTTGTGAATAGTGTAAACCAGAATGGATAATCTTCATACATATTTAGAACTCTTGGTATTCCTATTGTTCCTCTATGTGCATCTTTTTCTTCTAATGGTGTGTAATCAAAAATTCTTTCATATTTGTATTTCACAAGGTTTGGCAAGTCTTTATGCTCATTTACTATTCCCTCACCTTTTTCGCATCTATTTCCAGATACATGCCTTTTTCCATTGCTAAATCTATTTATTGTTAATTGGCAATGATTCTCACATCCATTACATCTTGTATGTGTTACTTTTATGTCTAATTTATCAATTTCTTCTATTGTCGCAAGTGTTGAATGATATTCCATATCCATGTTTGCTTCATATTGCTCACATGCAAGTAATGCCATACCATATGCTCCCATAAGTCCTGCAATGTCTGGTCTTATAACATTTCTTCCAACTATCAATTCAAAAGCTTTTAATACTGCTTCATTATAAAATGTTCCACCTTGCACAACTATATGACTTCCTAATTTTTTTACATCTCTTATTTTCATTACTTTTTGAATTGCATTTTTTATTACTGAATATGATAATCCTGCTGAAATATCTCCAACTGAATATCCTTCTTTTTGTGCTTGTTTTATTTTTGAATTCATAAATACTGTACATCTTGAACCCAAATCAACTGGATTTTGAGCTTCTAATGCTTCTTTTACAAATTCTTCTATACTTAAATTTAAACTTTTAGCAAATGTTTCAATAAATGAGCCACATCCTGATGAACAAGCTTCATTTAACATGATATTATCAATTGTGTTATTTTTTAATTTGATATATTTCATGTCTTGTCCACCAATATCAACAATGCTTGTTACTTTTGGTTCAAATTTTTTTGCAGCAGTATAATGTGCTATTGTTTCTATTTCATTTAAGTCTACATTTAATGCTGTTTGTATTAATTTTTCTCCATATCCTGTAACTCCACTATAACGAATTACTGCATCTTTTGGCATAACAGAATATAGCTTTTTTAACATCTCGATAATACTTTCTAGTGGTTTTCCACCATTTCCTTGATATGCTGAATATAATAATGCTCCATCTCTGTCTGTTACAACTAATTTTGATGTTGTTGAACCAGCATCTATTCCTATAAAGCAGTCTCCCTTATGTTCTGATAAAGGCTTTTTTTCTACTTTGTCTTTATCATGTCTTGTTTTAAATTCTTCATATTCTGCATCTGTTGTAAATAGTGGCTTTAATGGTTGTGTTGTTGTATCATGTGATTGTCTTAATACTTGTATTTTACTTTTTAGTTTTTCTACACTAATTGGTTTTACATCTTTTGCATCTAAACATGCTCCTTTTGCAACTAATAAGTGTGCTTCTTCTGGTACTATGGTTTGTTCTGGTGTTAAGTGCAGTGTTTCTACAAATCTTTTTCTTAATTCTGGTAAATATGTAAGTGGACCACCTAAAAATGCTACATTTCCTCTTATTGGTCTTCCACATGCAAGCCCTGATATTGTTTGGTTTACAACCGCTTGCAAAATAGATACAGATATATCTTCTTTTGCTGCACCTTCATTTAATAGTGGTTGTACATCAGTTTTGGCAAAAACTCCGCATCTTGATGCTATTGGATATATTGTTTGATATCCTTTTGCTAATTCATTTAAACCTGCTGTATCTGTGTTTAATAATGATGCCATTTGGTCTAAAAATGCGCCTGTTCCACCTGCACATGTTCCATTCATACGTTGTTCTATTGATTTCCCAAAATATATTATTTTAGCATCTTCTCCACCTAATTCTATTACTACATCAGTTTGCGGTATGTATTTTTCTACTGCTCTTTTACATGCTACTACTTCTTGTATAAATGGCACATCTAAAAATCGTGCTGTGCTCATTGCTCCTGAACCTGTTAATGCTATTGTGAATTCCTTGTCTTTATATTTTTCTACTAATTCTTCTAGTACTTTACATACAGTATTTTTTGTGTCTGAATAGTGTCTTTCATACGATGTGTATATTTCATTCAAGTTTTCGTCCATTACTGCTATTTTTACTGTTGTTGAACCTACATCCATTCCTATATGTACTATTTTATTCATATTTTTCACATTCCTTATCCTTAAAACATTTTTCAATTCTTTTGGCTAATATATCACAATTGTTGATTTTTTTCAAGTTTTTAAAACTCGACTTTATTATACAAAATGTTTGTGAACATATTGTGAATTTAATTAAAATAGCATAGTTTACCAGTTTTTAATAGTTTTACTAGAAATCATAAAATATAAGTTTTCTATGTATTAATTTATAATAAATTAGTAAACTATGCTATTTTTATTAATTTTCAAAAGTTATTCCATCTATGCAATTTTCATAAATAAATTGTTTTATCTTTGAATTATCTCCTGTGCTATAAAATTCTGATAGTAAAATATTAAATTCTTCTAATTTAGAGTCTGGAATTTTTATAATTCCTACACCGTTTTCTATCATAATTTTATTTGCACAAATTGTACTTGTTCTTTTGTTTCCATCCCAAAACAACTGACTTCTCATTCCATATAACATATATTCAATTGCTCTTTCTGTTGCATTTTCAATATTTAAAATTTCTGCAATTTTATTTTCTACTTCTTCTTTTTGTGGAATTTGTGGAATATATTCAGTTCCTGTAATTTGTACATTTCCGATTTCTTAAATTTCCCCATGAAATACTTTCATTTCTTGCTACAAATTCGTTTATTTTGCAGATAAATTCTAAGTTAAATTTTTCATTTATATTATTTATTACATATTTCCACGCATCTCGTAAGTTTAAAATACATTGTATCTCATCTATTTTTAAACTTGGAACATTTACTCCTTCTAACACCGTTTTTGTTTGAGGAAATGTTACATTCAGTCCTTCCATTTTTGCATTTGAATATATATTATCTACCAAGTTTCGCTTGGCTAAAAATACATTTTGTTCTATTGTTAGATTATATTTATTTTTCATTAATTTGCTCCTTTCATCTTTTGGTATTTTTAATTTATCACATTCTATTGGTAATTACAATATTTAGAGCAAGAACAAATAAGAAAAATTGAAAATTTTTCTTTGATTTGTTCTC
>CAKPKI010000103.1 GCA_934167135.1 uncultured Clostridia bacterium | reverse complement strand
GGAGTAGGTTCAAGAAAATATCCACTAACATTTGAAAATTGTCTTCCAATAAACAATGAATTTGGTGGATTATAATTCTGAAATTGCCAATAAATTACTTCACCTTGAGAATGATAAGCAAGAATAAGTCTAAAATTATGTTGTAAAGTAAAATTATATATTGCTAAAGACTCTGGTTCTGTAAGAGGACCATATCCAACAAAGTCACGAGGTGCAGGTCCAGTAAATCCTTGTGCATATTTTATTTCACGAGCTTGTTCCCATCCGGCTGGAAATTGCAAATTTAAATCCACACCTGTGGACTTAAAAAACAGCTAACCACAAAATTTTATGTCATATTAAGCTATTTTCTTTAATAATCTATACCATAGTAATGGAGTGGAGGTAAAATGCTTAACTTGGGAGAACAAAACTTTAAAGTTGGAATGTATATCAGACTATCAAGAGAAGATGGCGACAAGCAAGAAAGCGAAAGTATCAGTAATCAAAGAAAGATTTTACAAAGATATATAAAAGAAAACAATTTAAACTTAATTAAGGAATATGTTGATGATGGTGTATCAGGAACAACTTTTGACAGACCTGGATTTAACAAAATGTTAGAAGATATTGAAAATAGAACTATTAACATGGTTATAACTAAAGACTTATCAAGATTAGGTAGAGACTATATAACAGTTGGAGAATATACAGAAAAATATTTTCCTAAAAATAATGTTAGATATGTTGCAATAACAGATGGAATAGATACATATATAGATAGTACTAATAATGATATAACACCATTTAAAGCAATAATGAATGACATGTATGCAAAAGACATTTCAAAAAAAATCAGGAGTGTTTTAAAAGAAAAACAAAAAAATGGAGAATACATGTGTAGCATTCCAGCTTATGGATACAAAAGACATCCTACAATCAAAAATAAACTAATTGTAGATGAGCAAGTAAGATATGTTGTAGAGAAAATTTTTGATATGTATGCAAATGAACATGGAAGTGTGGAAATAATAAATTATTTAAATAATAATCATTATCTATCACCAACAGGATATAGAAAAACGAGACTAATTCAAGATAAAAACAAAAATGGTTATAACTGGAATGAAGTAACTGTATGTAACATATTAAAAAATGAAGTGTATATAGGTAATACCATTCAAAATAAAAGATCTATTATATCATACAAAGTAAAAAAGATTAAAAAAGTGAGCAAAGATGAACAGATAAGAGTAGAAAATACACACGAAGCAATAATTGACAAAGAATTATTTGAAAAAGTTCAGTGTATAATTGAAAAAAGAGGAACAAATAGCAAATTAAAATATGACTATTTACTAAGAGGATTACTTTATTGTTATCATTGCAAAAGAAAATTGCAAATTGTTTTAAAGAAAAACTCAAAAAGAAAGTCTAAAGAACATCCATATATAACCTGTAGTAATGCTAAAAAACATGGATGTTATCCACTAAATATAAATTATGAAAAATTTGAAAAGTCTATTATTTATATTATAAAAGAAACATGTCAAATATATGCGAGCAAAGAAAACTTTTATTCAATTTATGAAAAATATCAAAATAAAATGCTTGATATTAGAAAAGGATACAAGCAAAAAATGGAAGACATTAATCAATCAATAGCTGATATAAATGATAATTTAGATAAAATGTATATGGATAAATTAAAAGGTGTTTTGCAAGTGGAAGACTATATTAGAGTATCACAAAAATTAGGTGCTGAAAGAGTAAAATTAAATGAACGAAAACAAGAATTAGAGCAGAAATTAATTTTGTCAGAAGATAGTATTGAAAATAAGAAACAGAGGGAAAAAGAAAATCTCGACAAATTGATAGATGATTTTTTTAAGTTTGAGAAAATAAATAAAATGCTTTTATACAGATTGATAGATAAAATTGAAATTGATAAAGATAAAAATATTTATATATATTTTAGTTTTTCAAATCCACTATTTTGAAAATTTTATTAAAACCATTATATAGTAATCATATTTAAAAAATATTACAAAAAGTGTAGATATAATTACAGAAAAATGGTAAAATGTTTATGATACTCAGTGTTTAATTAATGCAATTGAATTTTGCATTAAGAATTAGTAAAAATAGGAGGACATAAATGATGAGTACATATTATAACAGCATTGCTTTTTTTCGGTTAACATGCAAGAAAATAGGAATTTCGTATAAAAATACGGAAAAGCTTGTTAAAATAATCAAAGAAAGTAGAATGCACGATCCTCGGGCAGAATACAAACTGCCATATGATCTGTATGACTCATTAATCTCTGATCCCATTGGATTTGAGAAATGTAAAAAAAATAATCTCAATAATTGGGAGGAGGTTACAAAGTATTATTTATAAGTAATCTTAAAAAATAAGGGGTTGTCAATTTTATTGGCAATCCCTTATCTTAAAATAAATTTAAAAATAGGAGAGAAATAATGATAAAAACAAAAAACAGATCAACAGATAAACCATTCCCAATTATGTGTGCAGATGAAAATCAAATAAAGAGCATTGCTATAGTAGGAAAAATAGAAGAAAGAATAATTCAAGAATTTATGCCAGGACCTAGTACAATAATATTAAATAAAAATCCAGAGTTGCCAGATTATGTTAGCAATGGTAGAAAAACTATTGCAGTTTGAATGGCAACATCAAAAACAATAAAAGAATTAATAAAAAGAGTTAAAAGTCCAATTTTTATGAGTAGTGCTAATAAAAGTGGAGAACCTACATGTAAAAATCTAGATGAAATAGAAAAATCATGTCCTAATTTAGATGGAATGTTAGAAGGAAAAGTATTATTTGAGAAAGGTAGCACAATAGTAGATTGTATTTCGGGAGAGATAAAGATTTTGAGAAATGGACCGATAACAATTGAGGAAATTAAGAGAAAAATAGAAATATAAAAAATAAAAACTTAATTAATTAGTATTAATTATTATGATTAACAAAAACAAATATTACAAAAATATTACAAAAGCATTAAATTTTTATAACATTTTTTATTTCAATAGATTAAATATGTTTTTTATGGTAAAATCAAAAAGTAGACTATACAATGTTAGGAGAAATAAAATGGATAGGACATTAAAAATTTCATATGCTGAGGTACAAGCTATATTAGATATATTAGGAAAACAATATAAAAATAAAGTACCACAAAAAATTTTAAATTTAATTTATTATAATAGAGATGACAACTATAAAGTTGATTTAAACTTAAATAGTGAGATAGACAAAATGAATATAAGTAGAAATGCTTTAATAATTATAAGTATTTTAAATTTAAAATATTGGGAAAGCAATGAGGAAAAAAAGGCAAAACTGAAAAAAATTTATTATGAAAACGAACAGGTTTATCAGAAAAAAATCAATAGATATAAAAGTAATAATTGGTTAGAGAAAGATAAAAAAATAGACAAAATAAATGAAAGAGAAGAAGTTAGTTTAATAATAAAAGAAGAACAATCTATATGGAGTAAAATAAAAAAATTCATAAAAAATATATTTAATAAATGAAAGAGAGAAATGGATTATGGACAATTTTATAAAAAGTAAGTATACAATAGAAGATTTAGAAAATTTTAGGGATGAAAATGGTTTTATAGATTTAACAAAAGCAGGAGTAGAAATCACAAGAGAATCAAGAGAAAAAAAGGGGACAAAAGAAAGGTTAAAGAACTGGATTGATTTTAATGGAAGAAAAGCCTTATTAAGAGGAGAAGTTGTTGATAATTATGCAATATATGCAGAGCTTATAGTCGAAGAAATTGCAAAGCAATTAGGAATTGAAACTGCTCATTATGATTTAATAAAAATTAAAGATGAAAACGATGTTGAAAATTTTGGGGTTTTATCAGAGTCAATTATAGATTTTGAAAATGAACAATTAATCTCTTTACATGATTTAATTGGAGATGAACCAAAGTCAGATGATATTATGGAAGAAATCGATTTTGAGTCTGCAACCAGATATAAATTTACAAAAGATAAATTAGAAGAAAGATTAGAATTGAGTGGATACTCAAAAGAGGATATTGATAAAATTATATTGGATTATAATAAGAGATTATTATTTTATTTAACAGTAGTAGATACAGATAAACATCCTGAAAATATTGCATTTATAAAAGAAAAAAAAAGAAATAGCAAAATAAAGCTAAGTCCTAATTATGATAGTGAATTTTCTTTGTTGTTAGAAAGAGACAAAGAAATGGTAAAATTTTTTGTAGAACAGCCACATGGTGTTGAAGAAGAAGCTGAAGTACAAGATCCTAAGATAGGAGCCATAGTAAGAAAAGAAGATGGTGGTTGGGATGAGATGTGGAGAGATACATTAGAAATATTAATTGAAGACAATGATGAAGTATATGATTATTATAATAATAATTTACGTGGAAAAATAGATATGGATTTAATTTTGCAAAGAGTAGAAAAAAGAATTAATGCTCCATTACCTGATGATGTAAAAAATATAGCAAAAAGAGCATATAAGTCAAGAAATGAGAAAATTGAAAAGATTATGAATGGAGAACTAGAAATAGATGAAAATAAACAAAATACATTTGATTTTAGTACGATGTTAAATAACCTTATTAATAAAGGCATACAAACATCGATAAGAACAGGAGAACAGATTGATGTTGGCGAAAAGATGAAAGAAGATATGGATAGAAAAAAGACAGATGATAAAGATATTTTAAATAATTTTTTTCAAAGTTTAGATGATTGATAAAGATTTTAGGATAATTGACTTGAATAAATTAACATAATATGATATAATGTATAGAGTCTTTAGTAAGGAAAGGTGGAATGTAAATGAAGTATTAGATCTTTTTTGAAGAAACACAAATAGGTGTGTTGGAGATTAATGAAAAAGGACAATATAAGTATACGCCGGATGAAGAAGGAACAGAGAAAGTAAAAAATAGTATTTCAATTTTTTATGAAATGCTAGTTGCATCAGATTGGAGAGATCCAATTCCTTTTTTTCAAAACAGAATAAATGATGCAAAGAGATTTAAACAAGAAGATGAAATATCTAATCAGACAGATTCATTCAGGATGATTAGAGAAGAATAAGAATAAAATTTAAACCTTTCAAAGTCACTATTCTAATAATAGTGACTTTTTTATGTAACATATTAAAAAAATCTAAGTTATTAGTTGATTGGTTTGATTTAATTTTGAGTATTTCTATATATTAAATTTAAATAAACTATTAAACATTAATAAAACCTAAAGAAATAATGTAAAAAAATTCTTGATAAAATTCAAATAAAATGATAAGATTAATAAGTGAAAAAAATAAAAGAAGAGGAAAAAATGATAAACTTATTATTATGTGGAAATGAAAAAGTCTTTGATGGAGCTCTAACAGAGCTAATATCAATAACAAACAGAACAAAAGAACCAATAAAATGTTATATATTCACAGCAGAATTAACAAGAATAAAACCAGAATATACAGCAATAAGTAAAGAACAGGTAGAATTTTTAGACAAAGTAGTCAAACAAAAAAATTCAAAAAATGAAGTAGTACGAATAGATGTAACAAAAGTATATGAAGAACAATTTAAAAACTGTGCAAAAGAAGGTGCATATTGTACGCCATATACATTGTTACC
>CAKPKI010000102.1 GCA_934167135.1 uncultured Clostridia bacterium | reverse complement strand
ACTTCATCTCTTAAAAAATCTAAAGCATAGCAGATATTATCATATTCGCCATATTTCAATATATTTTCATTATTGTCAACTAATTTATCATAGTCAATTTTATAAATATCACAAATTTTCCTTAGTCTGGCTTCATTTATCATTTTTTCACTTCCATTCTATAAAAGCTCTTCTATTAAATTAATATTTGATTCTATTATTTCAACATAATTATTTCCAACCTTTTCTATTAATCCATCAATTTTCCTTTTAAAGTCATTTGGAAAATATGTAAATATAAGTGGACACCTTTCAAATATTCCTATATAATCATCAAATTTTAATTTTCTTAAGTATTTCAAATTTTTTTCTATAATATCTATATTTGATAATATAATTTCATATATTTCTTTGCCATATACTTCTTTCATGGCTTTTAAATCTATTTGTAGTTTCATTAATTTTCTCCTTTATACTATCATTTTATTGTATTTTTTCTACTTCTTTTAGTGCAAGTTCTAATGCTTTCATATTTCCATCTATTACTTCTGGTTTTTTAGCAAATTTATGTTTAAAAGAATTTTTCATATCTGCTAATAGTTCTTCATCTGTCATTATTCCTGTTACTTTCACTATTGCTGCAAGCATTGGTGTATTAGGGAAGTATTTGCCTAATGTTTCCTCTGATACTTTTCTTGCATCTATTGTATATACTGCTCCTTCATACCCTTTCAACTGTTCTTTTAATTGTTCTGGTGTTTTAGTTGTATTTATTACTATTGCCCCTTCTTTTTTTAATCCTGCTGTTACAGGTACTGATGTTAATAGTGTATCATCTACTACTACTACATAATCAGGTTCATATATGTTACTATGTATTGTGATAGGTTTGTCACTTATTCTGTTATATGCTGTTATTGGTGCTCCCATTCTTTCTGGTCCATATTCTGGAAATCCTTGAATATATTTACCAGTATTAAATGCTGCATCTGCTAATAATAATGAAGCCGTTTTTGCTCCTTGGCCTCCTCTTCCATGCCATCTAATTTCAATTAAGTTGTTCATTAATTTAGCCTCCTTTTTGTTTTTATTATTTATGTTAAAATTCATAAATAGCAAGCCTTAGAACTACTTCCAAAGCTTGTTTAAAGTATATTATGATTTTTCTGTAATGTCAAGTATTAAACCACGTATTCGATTTTATTATTAGGAAAATATTTATGCATTTGTTCTCTTAGAAATTCTTCAGCTTCATTTCTATTTGCTTCTTTATATCTGTATTTTCCTTTTCCTCTTCCTGTCATAATTTCTTTGTCATATAAATTAATTGCATTTGGAAATGCTTCTTCATTTATCTTTGTATGAATATAGCTATATGTCATAAATATTATTTCAAAAAATGCAATTTTCTTTGCTTTTTCTGATAATTCGGTACTAAGTGTTTGTATTAATTCTGTATAAAGTTGTTGCCAATTTTCTACTAATATTACAGGGGCAATTAGTATGCCTATTTTATATCCCGCTTCTGCCAATTTGTTTATTGCTTCTATTCTACCTTTTAATCTTGATGTTCCAAACTCAACTTTATTTATAATCTCTGCTGGATTTACACTCATTCTAATTATTATTTTGCCATTGTGCTTTAAAGGTAAAATATCATCTATCATATCAAATTTAGTTGGCAATGTTAAAAATCCTTTTTCTGTATTAGCAAAGTTTTCTATTGTCCATACAAGATTTCCTGTAATTGTATTTTCTAATATTAAATCACTATTACTTCCTATTTCAAATGTTAATTCTTTTTCATTTTTTTGTGCTGTTTTTATTATTTTTTCTAACATTTGCTCTCTATTTACAAATAATCGTAAATATGCACATTTATTATAGTTACAAACTAAATAGCAATACATACACATAGCAGTGCATCCTGATGATGTATATGGTACTAAATAATCTGATGTTTTATGATTTTCTACAAATTTATGTGTCTTTCTTACTCCTATTATCAAATTACTTTTCATATTTGCAAATTCTGAATTATGCTTTTTTCTCATTTCTTCTATATTGTTGTGATTATCTATTTCTATTTTAGGAATTTCTTTGTACTGCTCCATTAATTTTTCTCCTAATGGATAATTTATAATTTCTTTTTCATAATAAATAGCTTTAGGTTTAAACATAAAATCTTTCCTCTTTTATATTTTTACCTAAAGCTATAAATCTTATTTATTTTTTTTCATAAATTACATATTCATATTTAAAATTATTTTTTGAATCCTCTGGACCTTCTTCTCTTTTAACTTCTTTCCATATTTCGGTGTTTATTCTAGGGAAAAATGTATCTCCTTCAAAGTCCTTATCTATTTCTGTAACATACATTTTTTTTACATATGGCATTAATAAATTATATATCATTGCACCACCTATTACAAAACTTTCTTCTTCATCTTCTATGTATTGTTGTATTTGTAACATTGAATGAACAATTTCTACATTTTCATTTTCAATTTTAAAGTCAGGATTTTGACTAAATATAATATGTTTTCTATTTGGAAGTATTGTTCCTAATGCTTCAAATGTTTTTCTTCCCATTATTATATTGTGATTCATTGTTAATTCTTTAAATCTTCTTAAATCATCTGGTATTTGCCATAATAATTTATTTTCCTTTCCTATTGTGTTATTTTTTGCTTTTGCTACTATAATACTTAACATTTTATCTGCTCTCCTTTATTTTACAACTGGATTTTTTATTTATTATAATCATAATCTTTAATCTGGTTATGACTTTTTACATTTTTAATATACCATAATAATTTAGCATTGTAAATTGTTTTTACAAAAAAGTTACATTAGCAATTCCACTTTGGTACATATTCTTCTTCATGTTCTCCAAGTTCCTGAATGTATCCATTTTCTAAATTCAGTTCATACAAATAATTTTCTACTTCTTCATATTCATCTTTAGTCAACTTTCTATTCAGCTCGTCCAATTCTTTTGCTTTATATGTTGGAAAATATTGTGCCATTATACTTACATATACATTATTATCTAAGTTCTCTTTTATCCATTTTAAAATTTGTTTACTATTTTCTATTTGATTTGGTAAAATTAAATGTCTAATCATTAATCCCTTTTTCATTATTCCATTTTCGTTTAATTGTGGTGCACCTACTTGTCTATACATTTCTTTTATTGCTGTTGTTGCAATTTTAAAATAATTGTCTACTTTAGAATATTTTTTTCCTAATTCATTATAATAGTATTTCAAGTCTGGCAAATATATATCAATATATCCTTCTAACATCTTTAATGTTTCAGAATTTTCATATCCATTTGTATTATAAACTATCGGGATTTTTAATCCTTTATTTTTTGCTTGTTTTATTGCTTCTATAATATGTAATGCATAACTTGTTGGTGTTACTAAATTTATATTTTCAACACCTTTTTCTTGTTGCTCTAACATTATATTTGCTAATTCTTCTATTGTTATTTCTTTTCCTTTTCCAAATTGGCTTATTTCGTAATTTTGGCAAAAAATGCAGTTCATATTACAGTTAGAGAAGAAAATTGTTCCAGAACCGATTCTCGCCAGAAATACATGGTTCTTCAAAGTTATGTGTTGAATATAATGCTATTTTTATTTTATTATTTGATTTACATCTTCCTATATATTTATTTCTATCTATTCCACATTTATGTGGACATATTGTACATTTTTCTAGCATATTTATTTCTCCTTTATACTAAATATTTTAGCACTTTTTATCTATTTCATCAATATTATCTATAATATCTTTACATTCCTTCCAATTAGTAACTTTAACACATTCATAGTCATTTGTCATTTTCTTTACAATTTCTTTTGTTTTATCTGTTGAATTTAAATCTGTGACAATTATATCTTTTATAATCTCTTCTTTTCCATATAGAATTTTAAATAAAATTGAACGTAAAAATCCTTCAATTTTTTCTTCTTGATTTTTTACTGCTATTATTATATAAATTCCGTCTTCTTTCAAATTTGTATATGTACACATATATATTATTTGCTTAATTAACTCAAATAAGCCATAAAGAGCAAATGTCCAAAGTATTGAATTTATAATAAAATTCTCCATACCTCTTCCTCCTTATGGCTATAATATTCATTTTTATTTTTTTTGTTACATCTGTATTATTTTTTCCCAAGGCAATTCTTTTTTTCCAAAATGTCCATAATTAGTTGTTTTTGTAAATATTGGTTCACGCAAACCTAAATATTCTATAATTCCTTTTGGAGTTAAATCAAATTTGTTTTTTATTTTTTCTTCTATCTCTTCTTCTGGTATAGTATTTGTTCCAAAAGTATCTACAAATATTGACATTGGTTGTTCTACACCTATTGCATATGCAACTTGAAGCTCACATTTCTTAGCATATCCATTTGCAACAATATTTTTTGCAATATGACGCAACATATATGCAGCACTTCTGTCTACTTTTGTTGCATCTTTCCCTGAAAAGGCTCCTCCACCATGACGGGCATATCCACCATATGTATCTACTATTATTTTTCTTCCTGTTAATCCTGTATCTCCTAATGGTCCACCTATTACAAACCTACCTGTAGGATTTATATAGTATTTTGTATTTTCATCTAAGTATTTTTCTGGTATTACTTCATTAATTACTTTATCTTTAATGTCTGTTATTAAAGCATCAATATCAATTCCATCTTTATGTTGTGTTGATATTAATATAGTATCAATTCTTTTTACAGTATTTCCTTCATATTCTATTGTTACTTGTGTTTTTCCATCTGGTCTAAGATATGGCAATATTCCATTTTTACGTACTTCTGTTAATCTTTTTGATAATTTATGTGCCATTGATATTGCAAAAGGCATATATTCTTCTGTTTCGTCTGACGCATATCCAAACATTATTCCTTGGTCACCAGCTCCGCCAATATCAACACCTTGTGCTATATCTGAACTTTGTTGTGTTATATTTGTATCTATTTTACATGTTCTATAATCTATATCTAATTCTGCATTATCATAGCCTATTTCTTTTATTCTTTCTCTAACAATCTTTTCTATGTCTAATTTAGCATTTGATGTTAATTGTCCTGCTATTGTAATTTTGTTTGCTGATGCAAATGTCTCTATAGCTACTCTTGAGTATTTGTCCTGTTTTAAAGCCTCATCTAATATTGTGTCTGAAATGTAATCACATAATTTATCTGGGTGCCCTTCTGTTACACTTTCAGATGTAAAATAATATTTTTTCATATATATTCTCCTTCTATCAAAAAACTCCTAGCATTTGCTAAGAGTTTCTTTTATTTCTAATCATCACTCAAAGCTATGCTTTGTCGGTATTAGCACCTTGTCCTTACGATAGGTTGCTGTGGGATTAACGAGCCGTTCTCTACTCCACTCTTGATAATTCATATTCTATTTTATTAAACTAGTTGTAATATAGCTACTTCAGCACCGTCTCCTCTACGAGGTCCAGCTTTTACTATTCTTGTATATCCTCCAACTCTACCTTCATATTTTGGAGCAATTTCATTGAATAATTTTGCTATTAAATCTATATTATCTCCGTTTTCGTCTTTTACTTTGTTAATTTTTGTCATCATTTTTCTTCTTGCATTTAATCTTGATGGCATATCTGGTTGTTTTTTTTCTGTTGTTTCTGCTTTAACAACTTTTAGATATT
>CAKPKI010000101.1 GCA_934167135.1 uncultured Clostridia bacterium | reverse complement strand
GCATAATATTGCAGACCCTTTATTTTTTCATAAATATTAACAATAAAATCTTCCCTGTTTTTATCCATTATTTGATTATTATCAATTCTAACTGAAATTCTATCTTCAGCTTTTATGTTCTCTGGATAATATATATTATCTTCTTGTGGTGATCTCCCTAAAACTAAAGAATTAAAAGCACCTATAAATTTTCCAATGGTTAATTTTTCTAAATCGTTCTCGTCAATTGTTTCACCTGTTTCAGTAGGATAAGCAACATACAGGTCTTTATTAAATATTTTTATAAATCCACCTGCAGTTGCTGCAATTTCATCCAATATATCTCTATATGTAAGATTTAATCCTAAATATTTATCTTCAGATATTATTTTGTCTGAATTAGTAAAAACTTTTGTTTTTAAATTAAATTCAAACTTTGTACATATCGCCTGCAATAAATCTGCTACAGTTATATCTCCATTTTCATAATCTAGTGATAATGGATCATCATCATATTTTATATGAGTATCTATTAAATGGTCATACAAATATAATTTAATTGAATTGGAATCAACAACCTCTTCTTTATCATATACAACATATTCTCCATAGTCTATGTATTCATAATTTTCAAATTCAGATGTTCTAACTCCTAATTGCACATTTATTGTAGAGGCTGAAGCAATGTTTTCTCTACTTTCTTTTTGAATTAAATACTTATTTCTTAAAGATGAAAACATTCCTACAGCCATATCATCTACTTCTTTTACTGAATAGGATTTATTTAAATCGGTTGCCAAATATTTCACTCTTGAATTATTTATATTTCTTACTTTGCTTTCATGTACTTGCCTTACTGTCAAAAGTTTATCAACCTCTATTGAAGTATAATTTTCTATTTCCAATGTAAGCTGTCTCATTACAGATGTAAATAATTCTCCATTAACTGAAGGTTCAGCACTTTTCACATAAGTCTTATCTAATGTTGTTTTTCCAAAGCTTAAAAGCATATTTAGCTGTTTACCATATACTTTCATTTTTTGCTTAAATGTATCACTTGTTTTTAACATGCTTATCCTCCCTTTCATTTGGAATCAAATTAACTGGAAAAGATTTATATTTCATATCTTCCATTCTTAGCAAGTCCTCTTCATAATCATTTGCATAATAATCTGCTGTACAGGTACATTGATATTTATTGTTATAATATTCAACTTCTATTGTTGCTGAATCAAGTATTTTTTCTATTTCTGACATTTCCTCTGCATCTAATGGTTCAATTTCAAGCATAATTTTAGGGAAGTTTCCTACTAAAGAGC
Source organism: uncultured Clostridia bacterium (assembly GCA_934167135.1). Taxonomy (GTDB): domain Bacteria; phylum Bacillota; class Clostridia; order TANB77; family CAG-508; genus CAG-269. The sequence goes on along the minus strand of CAKPKI010000101.1, from coordinate 4,528 downwards.
CTTTCATACTTCCTGCCATATTTCTTCCTGTATCAGAACTCCAAAGTTTGTTTCTCCCCAATTTATAACTTATTATGCAATCAAATGTTTTTCCATTTAATTTTAATAATTTTCCACTATATTTCATATCTTGCACCTCCCATTAGTTGCTAATGCAAGCCTATCATTTCTTTTCCTTATTTGCCTTTGAACTATTTCTCCATCGACTGTTACATTTACAATAATGTCTCCATCATCATTTCCATTAGAAGGCTTGTCATCTTGATCCTTAAACATTTTTAATGCTGTAAGTATCATATCTAGCATTTTATCTTCAGGTGCAACAATTTCTCCTTGTGTTTTATTGTCACCAATCATTGCAAGTTGCGGTGTATTTGCTTTTACATATCCACCTTGAGCAAGTTTTGGCACATTAAGTGTATTTAATTTTGAAATATTTACTCCTGGAATTGCATTTATAACATCTAATGCCCCATTTATCATTTTAATAAACTTATTTACAATATTTTCAACAGAACTTAGAACTCCATTTATTCCAGCTTTTACTGCTCCACTCATTGAGTCGCCTATTTTTGTTCCTAGTTCACTAAATGTATTTCTAACTCTATTCCAAATTCCTGTAAAGAATGATGCTATATTGTTAAATATTGATGTTATTTTGTTATATGCTGTTTGGAAAGTATTCACTATTCCATTTTTTATATTAGTTACTGCATTTACTATGTTATTTTTTATTGTATTCCATATATTAGATGCCGTATTTTTTATTGAATTAAATATATTTGAAACTGTATTCTTGATATTGTTAAATACTGTTGAAATAGCAGACTTAATTGCATTTATTGCATTGCTTATTGCTGTCTTAATCGCATTCCAAATTTTTGTTACAAATCCACTGATTCCATTCCATATATTTTCCCAAATAGTCTTTATGGCATTTAATACTGTTGAAATTTGTGCCTTTACAATATTTATATAAGTTTCTACAATTCCTTTTAATGCATTCCAAATTGTCTCAAAGAAGCCTTTTATTGCTTCCCATATACCTGTAAAGAATGTTTTTATTCCTTCCCAAGCTTTGTCCCAATCTCCTGAGAATACTCCTACCAAAAAGTCTATTAATCCTTTGAAAGTATCAATAATTCCTCCAATTGTATCTGCTATTGAACCAAATACATTTTTTATAGTGTTCCAAATACTTTCAAAAATAGGGACTAATACTGGAATGATATTAGCAATAATCCAATCAATTAGTGGTTTTAACCACATTTCCCATAAAGTTTGAATTGCTGTAACAACAGAACCGACAAATTCGCCTATTTTATCTACCAATGGTCTTAAATGTTCTTCCCATAAGCTTCCAAGGCCATCTGCTATATTGTTCATAAATGGCACAACATATTCATTGTAAACATCTAAGAATTTGCTAAATGTATCACTAAGTCCAGTTTTTAGACTTTCCATAAAAGGACTAATATAATTGTCATATACTTCGTTCCATTTATCCCCCACATAAGTCATTGCATCTGCAAGAGTTCCTGTTACCGTCTGTATTGGAGTTAATACATTATTAAAGGTTTCCTTTAATTTATCAACATTGTCTATAATTGGTTGGAATAATACTCCCTTTATATCTTTGGCAAATTTTGCACATAATTCGTTTGCACTCATTATTGGATTTGCAAACATTGCAATAATATTTGCACCTATCTGCTTTGCTTTATCACTTTTAAATACATCTGACAATTCTCCTAATGCTTGTGCAAAATTTCCTGATAGAGCCATGTCTTCACTTGAAATATCGAACATGTTGCATATATGTGTTTTTATTCTGTCTACATATTGCTCTAAGTATATGTCTATACTTCCTACAAAAAACTCTGCAATATTAGTTCCTATTCTCGCTACTGCACCTGTCATTTGCCCTAGTGAATATAAACAAGTATCAACCCATTGTTGTGCCGAATATAAAACATCTGGGTCAGTCCATATATCGACAATAGCATTTTTTATATTTAATAAATGATCTAGTATTCCATCAAAATTCGTGTCACCAAATCCTGCATCAAATCCTTCTTTGAATATACTTGCTAATTCTTTTACTTTTTCTATTAATCCTGTGAATACAGATGTATCCTCCTGGACTGTACTTGAAACATCTAATGACTCTTTTATTCCTCCTGAAGAACCACCAGAGCCACTACCACTTCCTGAACTACTATCGCTATTATCATCCAGCTTATTTATTTCGTCCCAGCCAGCCAATGATTTTTTTATTTTTTTAGCTGACTTAGAAGCACTATCTCCTACACTTCCTACAGCATCCGATGCTTTATCTGCATTTGTCGCCATATCTCCAATGCCATTTGAAACTGTTTCAACACTATCCGCTTTTAATCCAAACAAAGATAATAACCCAGCTAATGATGTAAATAACTTCGTTACAGCATTTGTTGCTGCAGTTATCATTGGAACGAATAATTTAGCAAGTGGCTGTATTACATTTCCAATAGCTGTTTTCATATTTGTAAAAGCAGTATTTAATTGTGCTATTTTTCCAGAATAAGTATTTGCATAAATTGCTGCATCATTACTTTGGAATTTTGTTTCCTCTAAGATACCATTTACTTCTGCTTGTATTTTTTGTTCTTGTGTTAATTTATCTCTTGTAGTTCCAATAGATTTTGCATAGTCTTCCCACATTTTTGCAACATTTTTGGTTACACCAGCATTATCTACAACAACGGAATTTTCATTTTTCAAACCTTCTGTTGCTGTTTGAACTGCATCACCAAGTGAATATGTACTTTGTCTTGCAAATGTAGCACTATTTTTTAATGCATTCATTGTCTTTTTTATTTGGTCTGAACTATATCCTCTTAATGCCAAGTTTTTATATGCAGCAACAGCATTATTCAATGGTACTAAACCATCTGAAACATAATCGTTTATAAAAGATTTAGCCTGTTGAAAACTTTTTCCTTGTCCTGTTAATATAGAATTTAATCCTATCCAGGCATTTGCTGTTTCGCTTGCTACACTTACACACTCTTTACCAAATTTGGCTATTGCTGTAACAGAAAAAGCTGCAATTGCAGCCTTTCCTATCTTTGCTAATGATGATGAGATTTTAGAAGAAGCGGTATTTGCCTGTCCATCAATGTTCTTTAGTTGTGATTTGAATTTATCACTATTAAGTATTAAACTTAAATCAATTTCCCCTACATTTGTGCTCATTCATCTCACCTCACTTATCAGCCATGGATTTAAACATATTCTTTATGTTTTCCATTGCTGTATTATAATTTTCCTCACTTATTTGAGATGCAGATTTTCTTAGCCATTCATTTCTAATTCGATTTTCTTCAGGAGTAAATCTTTTTAATGTTTCTGGGTCAGCTTCTTTTCTTATTCTTACTATATTCCCTAATGGTGTTTCTCCATTTAATCCTGCAATATCACTAATTAATTCTCCCCAATCTAAATCACTTATTTCTTTTCTTATACTATATCCATATTGTGTCTTTAAGCTTGATGCTATTAAATCCCAATCTTCAAATAAATCATATCCTGGATCATACGTTGATGTATTATTGAAATCGTTTCTCCATTTCCTCGAAATCCACTTCATTTACTATTGCTGATAAAGCAATAATTACTGTTCTTAGTCCAGGTATTGTAAGTTTCATATCTTTTATTGTTTGTAATGCTTCTTTTCCTAAAAGCATCTCAATCATTTCATACATAACTTCAATAGAAAATTCTTTGTTTTTTAATTTTTCTTGTACTAACAAATAATTATCAGCACTTGTATCTACTTCATAAACCTTTCCTTCAGCTATTTTTATTGTTTGTTTTTCTTTTCCTAATTTTGTACTAATATCTACTACTGCCATATTAAATTCCTCCATTTCATTATTTTAAATAAAAAAAATAAGCCCCAGTATGAACTATACTGAGGCACTTTTTATGCTGCTGGTGTTACAGTTGGTTTTCCGTTTGACATAACCTCAAATTCTAAAGGTGCTACATTTGTACTGTCTCCTGTTCCTGCATTGCTTACAGATATTAAGCAATCAAATTCTACAGTAGTACCATCTGCAAATTCCCATGAGAATTTAGATTCTACATTTTTTCCTGATGCAAATAGTTTTGAAGCGACATAATCGTTTCCTGCATCTCCTACATTTCTCTTACCAGAAATACTAATAGAAAAACCTTTTCCTGTTTGCATTCTTCTAATCCAACCTTCTGTTGTCATAGGAGTCCACTCTTCAACATTATTGTCCATAGATAGTGAAAAAGTTTCGCAATCAGCGATTGTTTTCATATCTTCTTTTGTTGAAGTAGAACCTTTTACTCCTATTTTAAACACATTATCATATACTGGATAAACTCCAGTTGTAACTGTTGCCATGGCTTACTCCTCCTTTTTTTCATAATAAAAAGTCGCTTGTATAACCCTTTCATAGATGTTTTTACTATCAGTTCCAACATCTATTGGTTCAGGTACAAGCAACTTAATAAA
>CAKPKI010000100.1 GCA_934167135.1 uncultured Clostridia bacterium | reverse complement strand
TTGCTACTGCTCTTGATATTGATAATCTTTGTTTTTGTCCTCCTGATACATTGCTTCCACCTTGTGCTATTTCTGATTTGTATTTGTCATATTTTCCTTCAATAAATTCTGTTGCTTGTGCTATTTCTGCCGCTTCTATCATTTTCTCATCAGACATACTTTCATCAGAATATTTTATATTACTTTCAATTGTTCCAGAGAATAATACTCCTTTTTGTGGTACAAATCCAATTGCATCTCTTAATTCTTTTTGTGATAAGTCTTTTACATTTACACCATCAACTAAAAGTTCTCCTCCTGTTACATCATAAAATCTTGGTATTAAATTTACAACTGTTGATTTTCCACTTCCTGTACTTCCTATTATTGCTGTTGTTTTTCCTGGTTCTGCTGTAAAGTTGATATCTTCAAGTATTTCTGTGTCTGCGTCAGGATATCTGAATGATACATTTTTAAATTCTACTAATCCTTTTTTACTTGGATTTAATTTTTTTGTTGTTTCTTTATCTTTTATACTTGGTTCTGTTTCTAAAATTTCTGTAATTCTGTTAGCTGATACAGATGCTCTTGGAAGCATTATTGAAATCATAGAAATCATTAAGAAACTCATTACTATTTGCATTGCATATTGGATAAATGCCAACATATCTCCAACTTGCATTATACCTTGGTCTATATTGTGTCCACCAACCCATATGATTAAGATTGATACTCCATTCATTATAAGCATTAACATTGGCATCATTACTGACATTGTTCTGTTTACAAATATATTTGCTTTTGTTAAATCTGTATTTGCACCATCAAATCTTTTTTCTTCTCTTTCTTCTGTATTAAATGCTCTAATTACAGATTTTCCTGTTAATATTTCTCTTGCCACACCATTTAACTTGTCTATTAAGTCTTGTAGTTTTTTGAATTTTGGCATTGCTACTGCAAATAATATTGCAACAACTAATAATATTGTAATTACTGCTGCTCCTATTATCCATGCCATTGATGTGTTACTTTGATGTATTACTTTTATTACTCCACCTATTCCTATTATTGGAGCATATACTACTGTTCTAAATAGCATTGCTAATAATTGTTGAATTTGTTGCACATCATTTGTACTACGAGTAATTAAAGAAGCGGTTGAGAATTCTCTTAATTCTTTAGTAGAGAATTTTAATACTTTATTAAATATCTTTTCTCTTAGTGTTTTTGCCATTTTAGCACCAACTCTTGATGATAACATCATTATTGTAATTCCTGAAGTCATACTGATTGCAGCTAATATTAACATTTTAAATCCTGCCACCATTATGTAATTCATTTGTAATTTATCTGTGTCTACATTTGCATCTTTGTATATTTCTTTCACATAAGCAACTGCTGCTTGACTTTTTATTGAATCTTGCATTTCATCTATTTGTTTTGTAGATTCACTTAACATTTGATTTAGTTGTTCCTCTGGCATAGTTTTTAATATATCTATTATTGACATATTTTGTATCATTTCTTTTTGCTCATCTGGCACATTTGTTAATATTTGTTCTTTTATTTTGTTTGCCATTTCTTCTTTTTGTACTGTTCTTGATATAATAATTGGTTTTGTCATTATTTGTTCAAGTTCTTCTTTTTCACTTTCTTTTAAGTCTTTTATAACATAGTTTCCATCTGATTCCTCAGTTGTGTAATTTTCTAATATTTTGTCATCATCATTTGAAAACAATAATATTGCCTCCATGTCTTTTGAACTTATTGTTTCTGGCACAGCATATTCAATCCCTCCAGCTTGTATACCCGTATTTACTATTTTTGAAGTATAATTAGGTAATTCCAAGTCTACTGCTGCTTGAACACATAATAATGCTACAATTGTAAGTACAGATAACCATGATTGTTTTAAGTTTTTTAATATTTTAAGCATCTTTTTCCTCCTTTTTTTCTATTCCATATTTTAAATATTCTATTTCTTTTAAAAACATTTTTCTACAATCTTCTTTTGATTTGTTTTTGAAATTTTTTATTAAAGCTCTCCTTGTAATTACATTTAACATATCACAGATTACTACTAAATCTTCATGATTTTCTATTTTTAAATTGTTTTTATCTATTTGCTCATAGTAGTCTATAATATCTTGTGGTTTAGTTTTTCTTACCAAATCAAATACATTTTCATCTGACGATTTTAAGTTTATAAATATTTGTTTAAATAATTCTTGGTCCGGGTTATTTGTGAATTCTTCTATCATTGAATCATATAAGAATATATACAATTTGAATATATCTCCATTTGTCTCTTTTACTTTGTCTTTCAGCTTTTGATTTAATTTTTCAGAATTTTCTTTTAATATATATATAAGCAAATCTTCTTTACTTTCAAAATATTGATAAAAACTTCCTCTAGCAATATCTGCTTCTTCTACTATATTTTTTATCGAAACATTTTCTATTGGTACTCTTGCAAATTCTTTTTTTGCAGCATTTATTACTTTTTGTTGTTTTTCTTTTGAAAGTTTTAAAAATGTTTCTTTTGGCATCTCATCACTTCCTTTCGACAAAAAAATAACACTATGTCATATATTATAATGACACAGTGTCACTTTTGTCAATGCTCTTTTTGTGAAATTTATGTGAATTATTACAAACCTCTACATATAACATGTAAAGGTTTGCTTTAGTGAGCTTATTGCTCAAGGTCTTTCAAATATTTTACCAAGATGTTATCTTCAAGTGTAAATTCATTTTCTAGAATTTCAAAGTCATCTTCAGTCGCATATTTAGAAAGTGGTTCTAAGTTTGAAACTTCATATTCATCACTCAGAGATTCCATGGTTGTTACATCAAAATATTCATTATTTTTAATAAATACAATTGTAACTTGTTCCTCGTTAATACAAGAAAGAATACTCTTTTTTATTTTTTCTTCTACTTCATCTCCCGTTTTTTCTCCAGTCTCTTCAAGAACTTCATTAACAGCTATCTTTAATAATTCGCTTGGAGTAATTCCATCTGGAATACCTTCAAGACCTGATAAATGATACTTCTCAGCTTCTTCCCAAGTTAATTCTTTAGAAATAGTAGCAAAAAATAAATCTTCTAATCTTGCATTCCGAACCATTTCCATTGTGATCATAACATTTCCTCCTAATATTTGAACATTCTTTTACTTATATTATAAAGTAAAATTACCAATTGTTACATTTTTATTATACCACATAACAGACTCTAACTGCAACCTATTTTTACATAAACTTTTATATTGTTGAATTTTAGTCTCCTAAGCAAATTCCAATATCTCTAGCAGTTTTTACTAAATCATCGTCCATTGTAACTTTTCTTAAATTACTTTCTGCAGTGTTTCCTGAAACAGCACCAATTTTTGTATTTTTTCCTACAACATCTTCTAATGAAACACTATCAAGTTTTCCATTTTTTAATACTGCTAATACACCAAATTGACCATTTAATGCAAGTTCCATAGCTTTAGCTCCATATTTTGTTGATAATACTCTATCAAATGCAGTTGGTGTTCCACCTCTTTGCATATATCCTAGTGTTGTATTTCTTGCTTCTAGACCTGTTAATTTTTCAAGTTGTTTTGCTACTACTTGACCTACTCCTCCAAGTTTGTTATTATCAACTCCTGCTCCATTGTCTCTTTTTCCTTCAACTGTAATTTCTCCACCTTTTGGAGCAGCACCTTCTGCAACTACAACTATACTGAATTCTTTTCCTTTTGCTCTTCTTTCATTTATTTTGTCAACAGCTTTATTAATATCATAAGGAATTTCTGGTATTAATGCAACATCTGCTCCTCCTGCAATTGCTGATTCTAACGCTATCCATCCTGCATATCTTCCCATTACTTCTAAAACCATTATTCTATGATGTGTTTCTCCTGTTGTGTGTAGTCTATCAAGTGCCTCTGCTGCAACTGATACAGCAGTATTATATCCAAATGTTATTTCTGTACATGCAACATCATTATCTATAGTTTTTGGAACTCCTATTACATTTACTCCTTTTGTAGAAAAATCTCTTGCTGATTTTTGTGTTCCATCTCCTCCTAATGTAAATACACAGTCAAATCCATCTTTTTTGATATTTTCTACACAAATATCTGATAAATCTTTATATTCAACTTCTCCATTTTCTCCAACTACTTTATAATTAAATACATTTGCGTTTGTTGATGAACCTATTATTGAACCTCCCATAGGTAATATTCCAGATGCACTTTGGTCATTTGCAGTGCTTAATCTTACATAATTGTTTTTTAGCAATCCATTGTATCCATCTATAAATCCATAACATTCTACATTATTGTGTTCCGCAGTTTTTATTATGGCTCTTATTACAGCATTAAAGCCTGATACATCTCCTCCATTTGCTAGTATTGCTACTTTTTTTAACATATCAAATTCCTCCTATTGGGTCTTCCCGTAAATTGTTAAAATTTTACCTTTACTGGTAAAATTTTCTTCTTTCTTATTATATCAATTTTTAAATTTTTTACAATAGTTTTATATAATTTTTTTTAATTATCCGTTGACATTTGCAAAAAAGATGGGTTCATTTCTGAACACCACCTTTTTTTATTATATCGCATATTAGTAAAATAATATAATTTATTAACAAATTAGTATATCATGCAATTTATCTACAAATTCATCTTTAACCATCTCTTTAAAAACAATAGAGATTTTAGTTCTGCTAATTTCAATATTAAAAATCTCCAGACTATTTTTATCAGCCATCTCTAATATTTTATTAAGTATTTCATCTCTAGAACTAATTCCAAAACCTACAACAGAAATCCTAGAAATGTCTTTTTTTATAATACTTTTTACCCCTGATGCTTCTATTTTTCTGGATATTACTGTTCCAGGATTATCATTAAATGTAGAACCAGTAATTATTGGAATATTATTTTTTTCTGCGATTTCTACACATCTATCATGTAAAACTTTTGCACCTTCACTTGATAATTCATACATTTCTTCATATGAAATATCTTTTAATTTTTTTGTTTTACTTATTTTATTAGGGTCTGCACTATATATTCCATCAACATCAGAATATATATAACATTGTTTTGCTTCTAATGCTGTTGCCAATGCTACTGCCGTTGTATCTGAACCTCCTCTTCCTAATGTTGTTATATTATTATTTTTATCTATCCCTTGAAATCCAGCTACTACTACAATTTTTCTGGCTTTTAACTCCTTTTCTATTCTTTCTGTATCTATATATTCTATTTTTGCATTTTGACTTTCTTCATTTGTGTGTATTCCAACTTGCCACCCCATTAAAGATGTTGCCTCATATCCTAAGTAATTTAATAATATGGCTAATTTACTTGCACTTATTTGTTCACCTGCACTTAATAATACATCTAATTCTCTTTTATTTGGTTTTAAAGCTAATTCATCTGCTTCTTTTATTAGTTTATCTGTTGTTTTTCCCTGTGCAGATACTACAACTACTATATTATTTTTTTCTTCATATAGTTTTATTGTTTTATTAGCAACCGTTTGTAATTTCTCGTTGTCTGCAACTGAACTTCCTCCAAATTTAATAACTATTGTATCCATATTGACCTCTGTTTTAAAAAATAATAATAATATTTAATTAAATACTATTACTATTATTATATTTTATATATATTTTTTTGTTCTTTTTAATTTACATAACTTGACTTTTTGGCATAAATTTGATACAATTAATGTGATAGAAATTTTATTATGCAAAATAGCTATTGTAATAGCCATGACCTAAGGAGGAAAACATATGAAGAAATTATTGAAAGTAATATCAATTGCATTAGCTTTATTCAGTTTAGCATACTTGATTTTTTTTGAAATCTGTTTCAAGATTTCAAACC
>CAKPKI010000099.1 GCA_934167135.1 uncultured Clostridia bacterium | reverse complement strand
TGTTTCGCAAATCACATTGCCTGATTGAATATAACTTGAAACATTATCTAAACCAGATTGTTCCAACATTTGAACCAAATCACTCATCTTAGGGATCCGATTTGGTCCTGTTGGCATCACACCACGAAGGAGGGCAAGATACTGTACTTTATTGTTACCCTTCATTCTCCAATTCCTCCACTAAACTAGCTAAGTTCATAGAGTTACTTCCTTTTATCAGCAATTGGTCCGTTGGTTTGAGTGCTTCTTTAACAGCCTTGACTAAGTCAGAAAATTGATCTTTTTCAGCATTTTTTACAAAATAATATTCTCCATTTTCTTGGCTTGGTGGTATTATATTTCCATCATTACTTGATGTCATTAAATGTTCTTTTGCAAATTTTTCTGCACGCTTAGAACAACTATATCCTGTTTCAATTCCATTTTCTGTTATTATTTTTATTTCTTCTTTATCTTCCCTTCCAACTATTACTCCATTTGGTGCTTCCTGTAATCTTTTATAATCTTGGATATTTGTATCATAATCAGGATGTTTATTATCCCTTTTTGCATATCCTCTTATTATATCTTTATTTATTGTCTTAATAGTTCTATTTTTTTCATCTACATATATGTTAGTTTTAATTTCTTTAGTCACTCTTTGATCAAAAACATCATTCCCATCTTTTCCTTTTATATATTCATCTTTTTGACTTCTTTCAACATAAGTAATTGAACCATTTTCATTAACTATTGATTTTAAAATATTTTCAACATTATCCTTTTCTGAGCTATAATTAATTACATCTACATCACCTAATACTTCATTTGAAATATTTAAAACTTCTCTTATTGCATCTGCATTGTGTACTATGTTTTCATTCATTCCTAAATTCATTAAAGTATCTACTATAATACTCTCTCGTTCATTTAATTTCATAATTCCATCTCCTTTTATAATATATTTAATTTTTAATATGTTTTACCTATACCGTCTTAAACTTGTTTTATTTTTATCATTAAGTATTTAACTTGACGATTCATTATACATTACTTAAAAGCTCTATTTTTCAATATATTTCGTCTTTTTTTCTGATATATTTTTTTTACATAAAAAAACAAAATTTTGTTGCAATTACAAGTATTTTAGTATATAATGGAATTAGTAATAGTCGTCAAGTTAAATACTTAACGATTTTTTATATTTTTTCAAGATATTTTTTCTTCGTTTTTCGTGATGAATGCACATATTTATTCAAAGTCATTTCTATACTTGAATGTCCCAATATCTCACTTAATGTTTTTATATCCATTCCAACATCAATACAGTTTGTAGCAAATGTATGTCTTAAAGTATGAAATTTAACAACCTTTACTTTGCTTTTTATTAGTATCTCTTTAAATGTATATTGATAATTTCTAGGCTCTATAAATTTTTGGCTATCTCCTGTTAAGAAAAAATCTTCATTTTTATATTTTCCTTTTACTGATTTTAAGATTTCATATAATTTCTTATTTATCGGGATGCACCTTACAGAGTTTTCGGTTTTCGGTCTACCTATTATTACATTAGATATTTTATTTTTTCTATCATATACTCTTTGTAAAGTTTTTTTAACATATAAATTCTTACCTTCTAAATCAATGTTTTCCCACTTTAAAGCACATATTTCGCCTACTCTTAATCCTGTATTAAGACATAATATAATCCCTAATGATTTCAAAGAATTTTCTTTCATACAATATTTTTCAATTCTTTGTTTTTCCTTATCTGATAATATTTTAATATACTCTTTTTCTAGTTTTGGTACATTTATTTTACTATAATTTAGATTAACTCCATATTCAGATTCATAATATTTTAAAATTGATTTTAAAACATTTACAATATCTCTTACTGTTTTTGAAGATAAATTTTGGGATAGTTCTTGCACTAAATTATTAAAGTCTCTTAATTCTTCTATTTCCTTATTTGCATATCTATCTTTTAGATACTTATCAATAATAAACATATAATTAAAATATGTGGATTCTTTTATACAATTTCTTTTACATTCAAGCCATTCATAAGCTACATTTTCAAATTTGATTTTATTGTCTTCTTTTCGTAGAAAATTAATTATTTTTTTTATTGAAATCATTGTTTCATCTCCCTTTTATCTTTTCTTATTTGTTCTTGCCCGATTTGAGTTTTCGACTATAAGGAGAAAATCTCAAAGAGCTACATTAAGTAGCTCTTTGTTAATTATATTTATTTCTTATTTGCAGTGTTTTTACTTACTTTTCATATAATATAAAACCCCAGGCATTGCCCAGGGTCTAGAGTTAACACGCATTCATTATTTCAATGAATCTGGCTTTATCAGATTCATCCATTGTTTTCAATGTTTTTTCAACATTGATTTCTTCTTTTTCAACAACTAATGCATGTTCTTGCCAAAACTTTTGGCATATGTCCACATACTCTTTTCCTCTTTTTCTTGCCTTGGGGTTACTCGGAAGAGGATATACCCTCTTTCCAAAATACCAGTCTGCAATTACGACTTTGTCATCTTTTTCTTCAAACAAAACCGTTAAATTAACTGTCTTTCGTGTTTTTGCTCCTATTACAGCAAAGACTCTCCATTTCGGGTTTCTCTTTCTATAGACCCAAAATGCTCTTTGTTTCTGGTATTCGTCAAGTTCAACACAGAGTGTTGAACCTATTACTCTATCAAATTCAACCGTATACACTAATGGATATTTTTGATAGTTTATTTTTCTTAATGCTTCTGCAATTAACAATTTTTCATTATCTGTTAACCGTTTGTATTTCCATTCAGTGCACCAGATACTCACACTATCACTAGTTACTCCCATCATATAATATTCCAATTCCATCATGTTGTTTTCTCCTTTTCTGCTTGCTTGTGGACTCTCTACAAACTCTTACGAGTATACTATAATTATACCAAATTTCTTATGCAATGTCAAGTTATGTCAATCTTTCTTGTATATCTCATTTGTATCCACCAAATATCGCAATCCCCTGGATATGAAAATTTTGCTTTATTGTATTTTCCCATAATTGCACCTGCTAATATTACTGACGACCTCATTTTTCTCATTAAATTTTCTGGTATTTCGTATGTATTTATTTTACTTGTATCTATAATTATTTTATTATTTTTTTTAGTTACCTTTCCTCCAATATCTTTCATTATCTCAAACATTGTTTGAACATCCTGAATATCTGGAACATTATACAAAATTGTTTTTCCTTTTATCAATACTGTTGCAGCAATTATAGGTAAGGCTGCATTTTTTGAGCCTGATATTCTAACTTCACCTTCAAGTTTTTTTCCTCCTTGGATTATAAATTTTGACATTATTTCACCTCTTTTTCTTTTTGATATATTTTATGTTATTTAGAGGTTAGGTGTGAACTTTATAGTTACTATCTTTTATTTTCCAGAAGATATAACTAACATAGCTTTTTTATTTGATAATTTCTTCTAGCTTTCTCACAACATTTTCAACATTTAATCCATATTTTGATTTAACATCTACAGCCTTTCCAGACTCAGTAAATACATCTTCAACGCCTACATATGCAATAGGTGCATGGCGTGAATTTTGGGCTAATACTTCTGCAATAGCCCCACCAAGTCCACCTAAAATTGAATGGTTTTCTATAGTAATTATTCCCTTTACATTTAAAGCTATATTATTTATAAAGTTTTTATCAATTGGCTTAATTGAAAATATATTTATAAGTTTTCCGTTATACCCTTTTTTTGTTAAAGCATCAAAAGCCTTATATGATAAACTTGCTGTTGTTCCCTCATATATTAATGCAAAATCATCTCCATTATCTTTTACAATAATAGATTTTCCCATTTTTACTTCTTGTTCTAAATCAAGATCTGGAACAACATCTCTTGTAGCTCTAATATATACTGGTCCATTATATTCAATTGCAATTTTTATTGATTCTTTTAATTCTTTTACATTTGAAGGTACCAATATTTTCATATTTGGAATCATTCTCATAAGGGCAATATCTTCATTAGCATGGTGTGATGCTCCATCAGGTCCATTATCCATTCCAACATAGGTTCCAATCAACTTAACATTTGAATTAGCATATGCTGATTGACGTACTTGGGTCCAAGCAGTGCCAGTCACAAATGTTGCAAAATTAACATAGAATGGAATTCCACCTTCAGCAGAAATTCCATCAGCTATAGATACTGCACTTCCTTCTGCAATTCCAGCTTGCACAAAACGGTTAGGATATTTTTCTTTAAATATTAAAGTTTTTGTGGATTTTGCAAGGTCACTATCAATAACATAAATTCTTTCATCTTTTTCCGCAAATTCGCATAAAAACTCGCCAATTTTATCTCTTAAACAAACTTCTTTGTATTCCATTTTATTTCTCTCCCTTCTGTAAATCTTCCATTGCAATTCTATATTCTTCATCTGAAAGTGTTCCACTATGCCATTTTGGATTATTTTCCATAAATGATATTCCTTTACCTTTTATTGTATTAGATATTATTACTACTGGCTTGTCATTTACCTTATAAGCTTCTTCTAATCCATCTACAATTTGTTCCATATCATTTCCATCTAACTCTATCACATGATAATTAAATGCTTTTATTTTTTCTTTTAGGGGTTCTAAATTCATTGAATCATTTACATTGTCAAATGAAGATATTTTATTATAATCTATTACTATAATTAAATTATTTAATTTATAGTGTGCTCCTTGTAATAATGATTCCCATATTTGTCCTTCTTGCATTTCTCCATCACCAAGTATTGCATATACATGATGATTATCATTATTGTTTCTTTTTGCAATAGCCATACCTACTGCTATTGAAAGTCCTTGTCCTAATAGACCTGTAGTTGCATCAACTTCTGGTATTGTTCTAATATAAGGATGTCCTTGAAGTCTTGAATTAATTGTTCTAAATGTCTTTAATTCTTCTTCTGATATTATACCTTTAGAACATAATACTGCATATAAAGCTGGTACTGCATGTCCTTTTGAAAGTACAACTCTACTACGTGAATTTGACTTTAAATCTACATCAATTTCATATATAGCTGTTAATATATCTATAACAGATAATGAACCTCCTGGATGTCCAGCTTTTCCTTCATATATCATTTTGATTATTTTTTTTCTGTTCTCATTTGATAATCTTTTTAATTTTTCTATATCAATCATTTTCAATTTCCTCTCTATCAATATATTCTATGATTTCATTGGGTTTCTTGGCATTTTTCATCACTTCAAAAAATTCTGGTTTTTGAAGTAATTTTGCCACTTGACTTAATGCTTCTATATGATTGTCCATATCAGTATTTGCAAATAATATAATATTATAAACTGGGTCATTTTTAACATTTCCAAAATTCACTGGTTTTTTTAGTGTCATTAATGCTATTGCATTTTCTTTTACTCCATTACTGCCTAAACAATGAGGTATTGCAATCCCCTTAGCAACGACTACATATGGACCTAACATTTTTACACTTTCTATTATACCTTCTATATATTCTTTTGTTACTATGTTTCTTTCTAGTAGTATATTTCCTGCACTTTTTATTGCATCTTCCCAATCACTACATTCTTCATTTAGTTTTATATGCTCCTCTTTGAATATTTTCATTGAGATTACCTCTTTTCTATTTGTATTTGATATTAATATCTATCAAACATAACATTTAATAAATTTCTTTTGCCTCTCTATATGTCTTATTTTATATCATAAATTTGCTATAAAAACAATATTTAAGAATAAAAAAAGATAATCTGATATAAATCAAACTATCTTCTTTCTTTTTATGGCTCCTCTTGTTGGACTCGAACCAACGACCTATCGGTTAACAGCCGAGCGCTCTACCAAC
>CAKPKI010000098.1 GCA_934167135.1 uncultured Clostridia bacterium | reverse complement strand
CATATGGATTGTACAAATATGGATATATAGAGGATTTAAGCAAAATCACATCAAAAGAATTATATGATTATTATAAAAAGATGATTTCTGATTGTAAAATAGACATATTTGTTTCGGGGGAAGTTAATAATACAAAACAAATAATAATGGAAAATGAAAATATAAAAAAATTATCAGAAAGAAATCCAAATTATAAAATAAATCAAATAGAAAACAAAGAAAAAGTTGAAAAAAAAGAAATAAAAGAAGCAATGGATGTAACACAAGGAAAAATAGTAATAGGATTAGATTTACATTTAGATAATGAAAAACAAATATATGATACAGTAGTATATAATGCAATATTAGGAGGAACTGCAAATTCAAAAATGTTCCAAGAAGTAAGAGAAAAAGCAAGTTTGGCATATACTGCTGGTTCTAGTTATATTAGATATAAAAGCAATATATTTATAAGATGTGGAATAGAAATAAAAAATTACGAACAGACAATGGAAATAATTAGAAAACAATTGGAGGATATGAAAAACGGAATATTTACAGAAGAAGATATAGAAAATGCTAAAAAAGGTATAACATCTAGTATAAAAAGCATTGATGATGAACAAGATACAGAAATAACATATTTCTTTGGACAAGAGTTGAAAAATATAAAAACAAGTTTAGAACAATATATAAATAAAATCAATGAAGTAAAAAAAGAAGATATAATTAAGATAGCGAAATCAATTACGGTAAATACAGTATATTTTTTGAATAACAAATAAATTAATAAGAAGGGAGATTTTAATGGAAATCATAGAAAATTGTAATGTAAAAGAAAAACTATATGTAGAAAAACTTGAAAATGGGCTAACAATTATGATTATTCCTAAAAAAGGAATTCAAAAAAAGTATGTTATATGGGGAACAAATTATGGCTCAAATGATAGTAAATTTATAGTGCCAGGAGAAACGCAAGAAACAGAAGTGCCTAAGGGAGTAGCACATTTTTTAGAACATAAAATGTTTGAACAAGAAAATGGGGTTAATAGTCTGGATACACTTACAGCACTTGGAGTTGATGCAAATGCATATACTACAAATGATCACACAGCATATTTATTTGAGTGTACAGAAAATTTTTATCTAGCATTAGATGAATTAATGGACTATGTTCAAAATCCATATTTTACAGATGAAAATGTTGAAAAAGAAAAAGGTATAATTGGGCAAGAGATAATGATGTATGATGATTACCCAGAATGGAAAGTATATTTAGACGCATTAGAAGCTATGTATAATGAACATCCTGTGAAATTAGATATAACAGGGACAATTGAAACAATAAGTCATATAGATAAAGATATATTATACAAATGTTATAATACTTTTTATAATCCATCAAACATGGCAATGGTTGTTTGTGGTGATTTTGAACCAGAAAAATTGTTAGAAGAAATAAAAAATAGATTAGTATCAAAACAAGCTAATGGAGAAATAAAAAGAATTTATCCAGAAGAAAAAGAAGAAATTGTAAAAGAAAAAATAGAAAAAAATATGGATGTAAGTCAACCATTATTTACAATAGGAATAAAAGATAAAATAGCGGATACAAAAGAAAGAGTAAAAAAACATATTGCAATAGAAATATTATTAAATATGATAATTGGAAAAAGTTCTAAACTATATAAAGATTTATATGATAATGGATTAGTATTTGCGGTACCAAGTTTAGATTATGAATTTGCAAGAGGATATGCACATATTTTAATAACAGGACAATCTACTGAACCAGAAAAAGTATATGAAATGTTCAAACAAACAGTTTGTGAAATGAAGAAAAATCCAATAGATGTAAAAGAATTTAATAGAATAAAGAAAAGAATTTATGGAGAATATGTAAAGGAATATAACGAGCCAGCAGATATTGCAAGAATGTTTTTAGCAGATTTCTTTAAAGAAATAAATAGTTTTGATTATTTGGAAGAAATTGCTACTGTTAATGAGCAATATGTTGAACAAATATTACAAGAAGTTTTTTATGACAAAAAAATGATTATTTCTGTAATAAAAAAGGCATAATTGTAATCAAATTGAAATTATGTAATAAAAATGTAATGCAATTTAATATAAAAAAAACGGAAAAAATGTACAATGTGTAATAATATGTCGAAATACTTCTCAAATAAAAGAAAAATGTCATAGAAAAAGTAAAATTATTGAAATGTTTTATTGACTGAAATGTAAAAATATGTTATTTTATAAACATACAGACAAATAATTGTAAAAAAGGAGAGATGCTGTATGCTAAATGATGAAATTTGTAGACTAAGGGACAAATTAAATGAAAGTATTGTGACAGGAAAAGATTATAGTATTATTTATCAATTAAGTATAGAATTAGATGAATTAATTACTGAATATTATAGAAATAATAAAATAGGGAATGAATATTAAAAACAAAGTACAGTCTTGCGACTGTACTTTGTAAATGTCACAATTCATTAATAAAAGAAGTTGTAATTAAAGTTGACTTTTAGTCATCTGATAAACCTTCTTTTATTGAATGAGCTATAAAATAAAAAAATAGAAATAGAAGCAAGTAATTCTGGACATAAAAACATAAAAATGAAGAATTGATTCTATTGTATTTAGAAGTGTTGCATTAATATTAATAACAGTTTCCATTCAATCTAGTGTTTGAGATGGGATTTCCAAAATACCATAATAAATAATTGAAATCATTCCAATTATTTATTATGGTTTCTTTTATCTTCACAGTCAACAAGTGAAATGAAAAAATCATCAAAAATTTGTTTATAGTTATGCACATAAGTATTTTAACACATAAATTAACATAAATCAAATTTGGTTGCATTATTTCATATTATAGATTATAATATACTATGGAAAAGAGGAAATAAGATGATAAAAAGATATAAAAAGAATGAAATTGAAAAGCTAGTTAAAATATTAAAAAATGATGGTGTAATTAGTGTGCCAACTGATACTGTTTTTGGCATATGTGCTAGAATAAATTCAGAGACAGCACATGATAAATTAATAACTGTAAAAAATCGTCCAATAGAAAAGTCGTTTCCTGTAATGTGTGCAAACGAAGAACAGATAAAAAGTATAGCTATTGTAAATGATGTAGCAAAAAAATTAATTAGCTCATTTATGCCTGGACCAATTACATTAGTATTAAAGAAAAACATGGATTTACCAGAATATGTAACAAATGGAAAAGATACAATTGCAATTAGAATGGCAACATCAGAAACAATAAAAAAATTAATTCTAGAATTAGAAAGTCCAATATTTATGACAAGTGCCAATCAAAGTGGAGAACCTACTTGTACCAGTTTAGATGAAATAGAAAAAATGTGTCCCAAATTAGATGGAATGATGGAAGGAAATGTGACTTTTTCAAAAGGAAGTACAATTATAGATTGTAGTGCTGGTGAAATAAAAATGTTAAGAGAAGGTCCAATAACAATAGAACAAATTTTAAAGTTTTATATAAAATAAAAACTCACGAACTTTTAAGTCCGTAAGTTGATTTCAAATGGAGGCGAGTGTGGGAGTCGGACCCACCATCAGAGTTTTGCAGACTCGTGCCTTACCGCTTGGCTAACTCGCCATATAAATATCAAATGGAGCAGGTAACGGGAATCGGACCCGTAACTTAACCTTGGCAAGGTTATGTTTTACCACTAAACTATACCTGCAACTGTAAGCCTAATTATAATAACAGAATATTTGATATTTGTCAAGTAATAAAATTTAATAAATTACAATTAATGTTACAGTATAATGGTTTTGATAAAATTTCTTTGTATTATTTAAAAATAAACCATTAATCAGTAAACAATTAATAAAAAATACCTTCCAAATAATAAGTATAATTTTTTAAGATTATTTTATAAAAATCTATAGAAGTATTATAAGGAATATAATTTGAGTTATAAATATTAACAGTAAGTATAGTTTGATTATCAACACTAACAATTAGATAACCCAATATAGAATTAGCATTTAATGGAGCCTCAAAAATTGTATTACAATATATATATATGCTAATATCATCAAGATGATTACAATTAACTGGTAAAAAAGAATAAGGTAAGTCTTCTAAAACAGCATCAATATTATTGGATTTTCCCTTAATTACTGTAAAACTAGAAGAATTACATAATTTCCAATTAGAAAACTCTGTTTCTATTTTTTCTTGAATATTTACCATTGTAAAATTTTTAAAAGCATATTCAATTAAACTTACACTATCTTTAGTTCTATCTTTTTTTGTATCTGCACCAAGGACTATACAAATCAAATCCATATTATCTCTTTTTACAGCAGTAACAAGGCATCGATTTGCACCATTAGTAAAACCAGTTTTTACACCATAAACTCCACTTAAATTTCCTAAAAGCTCATTTGTATTTGACAAAGTTTTTGGAATACCATTTATATATACAGTTTGATTCTTTGTAACAACAAAATTACAGAATACTTTATTATTTAATGCATAATTTGTTATTTTAGCAAGTTCAAAAGCGGTTGTATAATGTTCTTCTTCATCAAGCCCATGAGGAGTAACAAAATGAGTTGAAGTTAAATTTAATTCATTAGCTTTTTTATTCATCAAATCTGCAAAACATTCAACATTACCACTTATAGTTTCTGCTAATGCAACAGCTGCATCATTTCCGGAACATAACATTAATCCATAAAGTAAATCTCTGATAGAAATTTTATCATTTTCATGTAGTCCAAGGCGAGAACCTCCAGTACTAGCGGCACTATGTGAAACAACAACAACATTATCTAGGTTTGAATTTTCTATTACAATTATTGCGGTCATTATTTTTGTTGTAGATGCCATTTTTCGTTTCTCATTTTCAGCCTTTCCATATAAAACCAATCCAGATGAACGTTCATAAATTATTGCAGACTTAGAATTAATTGTTGGTTCTGAATTAGTATTAGAAGAAGTATTAATAGTAGTTGGCTCAACAGAAAATACTTCAAAATCTTCATCATCCGCAAAAACTGGATAAAAATAACAAAAAATAAAAATAAATAAGCATAAAAAAATTTTATAAAATTTCATTAACAATCCTCCAAACAAAATCAATAAAATATATGAAAAAATATTGATTTTATTCCGAAAAAGCGGTATAATAAATAATGTATGATATTCGGAAAAAGAAAGGATGAATTTAATGAAAAATAAAAAGGTTTGTTTAATAGTAATAGTTGTAGCAATAATAGCATTCTTATTAAGTTACATAATAAGCTATGCAAACACAGGAGAAACAATATATGTAAATCTAACTAAATTAGATACCAAGGGAATTGGATATGCAATTGGAGATCCAACAACTCCAAATGAAGCTGGAAAGCCAGCAACAAATGCATACATATGGAATATAACAACATATAATTCCGACAAAGTATCAGATGTTAGTAGAGAACAAAGAAATTTATATTGTATAAAAGCAAATTATGGAGAATCATGGAATAATAACAAAGACACAATAGTTGCATACAATTTGTCATATGATTTACAGGCAGATAGGAAAACATTATTAAACAAAATTGTAGGAAATAGTAATGATGCTGATAGTGTTGTGAAAAAATTATTATCTGAAGATGGACACTATAGAGAACTACTATGGATATTAGATAATTCTTATATAGAAGGTCAAACAGATAAAAAAGAGTTTTTAAACAAAATAGGAATAAAATATGACTCAACAGACAAATTATATTATTATGAACCAGTAGATGGTTATGATTACAGCAATCTAGTAACAGGAACAAGCGAATATGATGAATCTTGTTTAATAAAAGACTCAGATATAAAAGCTGTTCAAAGAGCTGCTATATGGTATTACACAAATTATATGGAAGATACAACAC
>CAKPKI010000097.1 GCA_934167135.1 uncultured Clostridia bacterium | reverse complement strand
TTCTTCCCATTGTATCTGTCATACCATATGAAGCTGGTCCAGCAGCCATATTATCTGGATGAAGTGTTCTACCTGTACCACCACCTGAAGCAACTGAGAAGTATTTCTTTCCTGCTTCTAATCTTTCTTTCTTATATGTTCCTGCTACTGGGTGCTGGAATCTTGTAGGATTTGTAGAGTTACCTGTAATAGATACATCAACATCTTCCATCCACATTATTGCTACACCTTCTCTAACATCATTAGCTCCGTAGCATCTTACTTGACTTCTTTCACCATCTGAGTATTTAATTTCTTCTACTACATTTACTTTTCCAGTAAAGAAGTCGAAATCTGTTTTTACATATGTAAATCCATTTATTCTTGAAATTACTTGTGCTGCATCTTTTCCTAAACCATTTAAGATTACTCTTAATGGTTCTTTTCTTACTTTATTTGCAGATTTTGCTATACCAATAGCTCCTTCTGCTGCTGCAAAACTTTCATGTCCTGCTAAGAATGCAAAACATTTTGTATCTTCTGATAATAGCATTGATGCTAAGTTTCCATGTCCTAATCCTACTTTTCTGTCATCTGCAACAGAACCTGGAATACAGAATGCTTGTAATCCTTCTCCAATTGCTTTTGCTGCATCTGCTGCTTTTGTACATCCTTTTTTTATTGCTATTGCAGCTCCTAATGTATATGCCCAAGCTGCATTTTCAAAACATATTGGTTGTACTCCTTTTACTATTTCGTATGGATTAAATCCTTTGTCTGTGCATATTTTTAATGCTTCTTCAAAATCTTTTATTCCGTATTTTTCCATTACTGGTTTTATTTGGTCTATTCTTCTTTCATAACTTTCAAATGTAACTGCCATTTTTATTCCTCCTATTTTTTATTTAGTACTATATTTAATCAACATTATTATATATTTCATATGGTTCTAATCGAATTTCTGTTTTAGTGCGATATATTATTACTACAACATATACTATAGCAATAATGACACATAATAACATTATACCTCCTATTATCTTGCATAATCTCTTTTGATTTTTTATTAAAATAATAGAAAACACTAATATTAACAATGCAACTAGTATTACTAATATCATATATTATGCTTTCCTTGGGTCAATCTTCTTAACAGCTTCGTCAAATCTTCCATATGTACCAGAAGCTTTTTCAATTGCTTCCATTGGGTCAATTCCTTTTTTGATGTTATCCATCATTTTTCCCATATGAACATATTTATAACCAATTATTTGGTCATCTTTGTCTAATCCTAATTCTACAATATAGCCTTCTGTTAATTGTAAATATCTTGGTCCTTTTAAAGTACTTGAATAAATTGTTCCAACTTGTGATGTATGACCTTTTCCTAAATCTTCAAGTCCAGCTCCTACTGGAAGACCACCTTCTGAGAAAGCAGTTTGTGTTCTACCATATACTATTTGTAAGAATAATTCTCTCATAGCAGTATTTATAGCATCACATACTAAGTCTGTATTTAATGCTTCTAATAATGTTTTTCCTGTTAATATTTCTCCTGCCATAGCAGCTGAATGTGTCATTCCTGAACATCCAATTGTTTCTATTAATGCTTCTTGAATTATACCATCTTTTACATTTAATGTTAATTTACAAGCTCCTTGTTGTGGTGCACACCATCCTATACCATGTGTTAATCCTGATATATCTTTTATTTCTTTTGCTTTTACCCATTTTCCTTCTTCTGGGATAGGTGCTGGTCCATGGTCTACTCCTTTAGCAACATGGCACATATTTTCTAATTCTTTTGAATAAATCATTTTAATTGCTCCCTTCATTTATTAAATATTATTTGATTTTTTGTTTTTTTTTCATTTTCCATTTCTGTTGCAATATATTCTACCTTTTGAGATTCTTTAAATTCTGTTGTTTCAAAAGTTATTATATTGTTTTGTTTTTTATTGTAAATACCAATATCGTACTCTTCATCTTTTTCTTTGCTTGGTCTTCTATTTATTAAATATTGCTCAATAGCATTTTTTTCTTTTTTACCTCGTGGGGCAATATTCAAGTACTTACTTCTCCAGAATATATGATGGTCATAATATTCTGCCTGGCCACCTATTAAAGTATCATAATTATATTCTATTTTAAACCTATTATTTTTTATTGATATTGTTATATTTGACCATACTTTTTGATTTTCATTAAAAAACTCATCTCTTAGTAATTTAATTTCTTTATATAGTAAGTCTACTAATCTCATGTATTCTTCTTCTTCAATATTATATTTAGATGGAATTTCGTAAACATTTATAAATTTTTTTCTTAAAATTCCTTTTGGCATAAAGTAAAAATACATTTCACCTGTTTGAACACTACCAAGTCTATCAATTATTGAGGCATATAGATATAATTCATCCCATTTTCCAGGAACTGCATTAAATATTTTTCTTTGTATTTCATCATATATTTCTTTCATTTTTTTGCTAGTATTTAACAATTTTTTCACCCTTTATTTTTCTAAAATACTTTCACCTGTCATTTCTTCTGGTTTTTCTATTCCTAATAACTCTAGCATTGTTGGTGCTAAATCTGCAAGTTTTCCTTCTCTTATATTTAGTTGTTCATTTTCTGTCACTAGTATAAGTGGTACAGGATTTGTTGTATGTGCTGTATGAGGTTCTCCTGTTTTGTAATCTATCATTTGTTCACAATTTCCATGGTCCGCTGTTATTAACATTGTTCCATGGTGTGCTAACATTGCATCTACTACCTTTCCTACACATTCATCAATTGTTTCAACTGCTTTTATTGCTGCTGGTAAACTTCCAGTATGTCCTACCATATCAGGATTTGCAAAATTCAAAATTATTGCATTATACTTGTCAGCATTTATTGCTTCAACAACTTTTTCTGTTACTTCTCTTGCACTCATTTCTGGTTGTAAATCATATGTTGCAACTTTTGGTGATGGTACTAATATTCTTTCTTCTCCTGGATATTGTTTTTCTTCTCCACCATTAAAGAAAAAAGTAACATGAGCATATTTTTCTGTTTCTGCAATACGCAATTGTGTCATTCCATGTTTACTAATTACTTCTCCAAATGTATTTACTAATGGTTCTTTTTTGAATGCAACTTTTACATTTGGCATTGTTTCATCATAATTTGTGAAACATACAAAATAAGTATCCATTTTCTTTGTTTCAAAATCTTCGAAATTCTTATCAACAATTGCCCTTGTTATTTCTCTTGCTCTATCTGGTCTGAAATTAAAGAATATTACAGAATCATGTTCTTGTATTGTTGCAATTGGTGTATCTCCATTACATATTACAGTAGGTTCAACAAACTCATCAAATACTTCTTTTTGATATGAATCTTCTATTGCTATTGTAGCTGATGTTGATTTGTTTCCTTCACCTTTTACTAATGCATCATAACATTTTTTAACTCTGTCCCATCTTTTATCTCTGTCCATTGCATAATATCTTCCAGATAAACTTGCTATTTTTCCGATACCTTTTTCTCTCATTTTCTCTTCTAATTGAGTAATATATCCTTCAGCTGATGCTGGTGGTGTATCTCTTCCATCTAAAAAGCAGTGTACATACACATTTTCAAAGTCTCTGCGTTTTGCCATTTCTAATAGTCCATATAAATGGCGTATATGACTGTGAACTCCTCCATCTGATACAAGTCCTAATATGTGTAATTTTGAATTGTATTTTTTACAGTTTTCAATTGCTTCAATAAATTCTGGAATTGCAAAAAAGTCACCATCTTCTATTGATTTAGTTATTTTTGTTAGTTCTTGGTATACAATTCTTCCAGCTCCTATATTTGTATGTCCTACTTCTGAATTTCCCATTTGTCCATCAGGTAATCCAACTTTTAAACCACTTGTATAAATTTTAGTTGTTTTATATTTTTTCATTAGTTTATCTATATTAGGTGTATTAGCTAATTTTACTGCATTTCCATCCTCTTTTTCGTTTATTCCAAATCCATCTAATATCATTAGCATTATTGGTTTTGTTTCCATATCTTCATCCCTTTCTGCTTTATTGAAGTTTTATATTTATTCATCAAATTTTACTATTTTAGAGAACTCTTCTGCTTTTAAACTAGCTCCTCCTACAAGCCCTCCGTCAATATCTGACATTTCAAATAATTCTTTTGCATTTGATGATTTTACACTTCCTCCGTATTGTATTATAACTCCTTCAGCCTCATTTTGTCCATATATTTCTGCTAATTTTTTTCTTATTTGCATAATTGTAGCATTTGCATCTTCTTTAGTGGCTGTTTTTCCTGTTCCAATTGCCCAGATTGGCTCATAGGCTACAATAATATTTTCAAGTTCAGATACTGGAATTCCTTCAAAAGCTTTTTCTACTTGATTAGTTACAATTTCTTCTGTTTTACCACTTTCCCTTTGTTCTAATGTTTCTCCAACACATACTATTGGTTTTAATCCATTTGCCAATGCTGATTTTATCTTTTTATTTACAGTTTCATCTGTTTCAGTAAAATATTGTCTTCTTTCAGAATGACCAATTATAACATATTCTACACCTATAGATTTTAGCATTTGTGCTGAAACTTCTCCTGTATATGCACCTTTTTCTTCCCAATGCATGTTTTGTGCTCCCACTTTTATATTAGTACCTTGCACATTTAGCAAAACATAAAATAAATCTACATATGGTACACATAAAATCACTTCATTTTTTGTATCTTTAACAAGTGGTGTTAACTCCTGTATAAAGTCGATTGCCTCATTTGGAAGCATATTCATTTTCCAGTTTCCTGCAATTACTTTTCTTCTCATTGTTCTAACCTCCTATTTTTTATAATTTTAAGCAAGTCATTTTTTGCCTTTTCTGTATAATCATTTACAAAAACACAGTCAAATTGATTTTGTAAATCTATATTACTATTGTATTCTTTTATATGTTCATCTATCTCTTTTAAACGCTTTTCTTCAATTTCTTTGGGTAAATTTCTTTTTCTTAGTTCCTTTTTTGCTCTTTCCAAATCTTTTGGTATCATATATATGGAAAATACATTTTGGGCATTTTTTTTAAATTCATATATTGTATCATAATGCAATTCTGTTACTTGACTTTCTTCTGATTCAAGGTCTTTTTTTCTATATGCATATTTTGAACCTAAAAACTCAAAACTTACTACTACTTTATTTTCTTTTTTTAATTCTTCAAATTTTTCTTCACTAACAAATTCTTTGTCTATTCCATTTGTTTCTCCATCTCTTTTATTTCTAGTAGTTACAATGGCTAAATTTTTGAAGTTTAATTCTTGTGAAATTACATTTTTAAAAAAAGATTTTCCTGTTCCTGTTACTCCTGATAATGTTACTATCATATTTTTTCCTTTTCTTCTTTTATTTGGGAATTTTTAGCCTTGATTTTTTCATCTAATTTTGAAAAAATCATTTCTGCTTCATCAGATTTAGGCATTAACATTTCTTGGTCATCATTTCTTACTCTTCTTTTTACTTCTTCATAATCCATAAAGAATAATTCCTCTACCTCTGAGTCCTGTTTCGTATAACTTTCAAGTGGATTATCTAAAAAAGCTAAATAAAAATGCATGATATATCTCCCTTGTCTACCATAATCAGCCAAATTAATTTTATTTTCAGCAAATTTTTGCATTTTATTACACAAATATTCTGAATCTGTTAATCCAATTTCCTCACTTGCTTCCCTCAACATGGCTTGTGTTGCTGTTTCATTTGTATCAACATGCCCAGAAACACTAACATCTATCTTGTTAGGATTATTCTTTTTATTTTTACTTCTTCTTTGCATTAAAACTTGGTTAGTTTCTGGATTTATTATCCATAGTTGAACGCCCTCAAGTAATAAGCCTCTATTAATTCCTTCTTCTCTATTGACAATTCCTATTGGTTTATTTTGCTCATTGTAAAATGTTAAACTTTCTTCTTGAGTTTTTGTTGTTATTTTATATTTTTCTAATCCCATT
>CAKPKI010000096.1 GCA_934167135.1 uncultured Clostridia bacterium | reverse complement strand
GGTTTTGATAAAAAAGGATGGAGTCGAGAAGGAAAAAATAAGGTGACAGATGATATTTATGATAAAAATGGATATGATAAAAATGGATACGATATTTATGGATATGACAAAAACGGTTATGATAAAGAAGGATATAATAAAGAAGGGTTCAACTGGAGAGGATATGATAGAGAAGGATATAATAAAGAAGGATTCAACTGGGGAGGTTATGATAGAGAAGGATATAATAAAAATGGTTATAACAAACTAGGATGGAGCAGAGATGGCAAAAATGTAAATACTGGTGAATTGTATGATAAATATGGTTATGATATTGAAGGATATGATAAAAATGGTTGGAATATAGACGGTGTATCTAAAACAACTGGACAAATATATGATGATAAAGGATATGATAAAAGTGGTAATTCAAAGGAAAAAGATACTCAATTAGCTTTAGATTTTATAAAAAGTGGTAAATGGATAAGAGATTTTTGCACAGGAAAGCAAATAAATGAATTACATAAAAGTATAGACATATTAAGAAAAGTATCTCCAGAAATGGAAGGAAAGATTCAAGAAGCTTTAGAGCGAGAACCGAAAAAACAAACTAGTCAAGAAATGTTATTTGATATAAGAAAAGAAAAAGAAAAATTTTATGCAATGAAGAAATCAGGTAAATATTCAACTCAAACTCTTAACAGAATGGCAAAACAAATTAATGTAAAAATTGCAAAATATCGTGAAAAAAAAAGTGAAGAGGAAGAAGAAGTAAAAAATAAAACAAATGAAACAACTATAGCAGAAAGTGAAAGAAAAATAAAAGATGAATTAGTGGGAGTAATAATTAATCAACAAAGAAAAATAAAATCACAACAAAGTGAAATTAATAAAATAAATAAGAAAGGGAAAAGAACTTATGGAGAATAAAGGTATAAAAGTATATTTTGAAATATATGAAAATCATTAAGCAAAGATAGAAAAACAAGAAAAAACTTGCTAATTTAAAAGAACAAAGGAGAAATTTAAATGAAAAATAATAGTTTGATAGAATATAAAGAAGGTTTGGTATCAAAAATAAGAAGGTTTTTTAGTGCTTTATTCAAAAAAAATAAAAAAGAAGAATTAGATGAAACTATAACAGATTTTAATAAAGCTGAGAATGATTTTTTTGATAATATAAAGGTTGACTCAAGTAGTGCTAATAAAGTTGTAGATAAAAAGAAATTTCTTGAATATATAGATGGAAATGTTAAAGCCTTAAAAATGCTATCAGTAGATAGATTAAGAAAATTAAAAGAATATTATGATGATGTTATAGAAGAAAATGATAAAATTATAGAAAACTTAAAAAAATCATCATAAACTGAGACTTTGTCAAGTAAAGTGGTTCTTTGTCAGTGATAACAGATAAAAACAAATATAATAAAAAACACAGTAAAATCAATACGAATAGACTGTGTTTTTTTGTAATAAATTTATTTTTTTGCAAAGAAATGATAAAATAGTAAAAAAACAAGGCAAAGTTAATAGAGAATTTTTAGTATTATCAAGTCTTTACAAAGAGTCTATTGCAAAAATTACCAAAATCTGATAATATATAAAAATAAGAAAGAGAGGTGGCATAATGCCAAGAGTAATAGTAATAGGTGGAGGACCAGCTGGAATGATGTCTGCAATAACAGCAGCAGAAAATGGAAATGATGTAACAATAATAGAAAAAATGCCATCATTTGGAAGAAAACTATTAATAACAGGAAAAGGAAGGTGTAATATAACAAGTTCATTATATATGAGTGAATTCATAAAAAACACACCAGGAAATGGTAGATTTTTATATAGTGCATTTCAAAACTATACAAATACAGATATAATAAATTTTTTAAAAAAACAAGGGTTAGAAGTAAAAGAAGAAAGAGGAAATAGGATATTTCCAGTAACAGACAAATCCATTGATGTATTAAATTGTTTTAAAAAGAGAATAGACGAATTAAAAATCAAATATAAGCTTGATACAAAAGTAGAAAAGATTTTAATAAAAAACAATCAAGTACTTGGAGTAAGAACCAATAAAGAAATAATACAAACAGATAAGATAATATTAGCAACAGGAGGAAAAAGTTATCCTCTAACAGGTTCAACTGGTGATGGATATTTAATAGCAAAAAATTTAGGGCATACTATAACAAAAATCAAACCATCATTGGTGCCATTAGAAGTATTTGAAAAAGAAGAATGTAAAAAGCTACAAGGATTAAGTTTAAAAAATGTAGGAATAAAAATAATTGATTCAGATAGAAAAAAAATAATATATGAAGATTTTGGAGAAATGGTATTTACTCATTTTGGAATATCAGGCCCAACAATTTTGAGTGGATCAGCACATTTAGGAAGATATAAAGATATTGAATATTTACTAAATAGTAAATATATTAAATTAACTATAGACTTAAAACCAGCGTTAACAGAGGAACAATTAGATGATAGAATATTAAGAGATTTTAAAGAATTTAAAAATAAGCAATTTAAACACAGTTTAAATAAACTATTACCACAAAAAATGATACCATTAATAATAGAATTATCTGGAATTAATGAAAATAAAAGAGTAAATGAGATTACAAAAACAGAAAGAAAAAAATTAGGTCAATTATTAAAATATTTTACTATAACTATAAAATCTTTTAGACCTGTAGAAGAAGCAATAATAACATCAGGAGGAATTAGTACAAAAGAAATTAATCCAAAGACAATGGAATCTAAAATAATAAATGGTTTGTATTTTGCTGGAGAAATTATAGATGTAGACGCATATACAGGTGGATTTAATTTACAAATAGCATATTCTACGGGATATACTGCTGGAATAAATATATCAGAAGAATAAAGGAGAAATATGGAAGAATTTATAACAATTTTAGATAGGCAATCAACTGAAATAGTAGAAAAAAAATCAAAATTTATAGCAAATATTATACATATAGAAAATATAGATGAAGCAGAACAAGTAATCAAAGAAGTAAGAAAAAAGTATCATGATGCAAGACATAATTGTATAGCCTATAGAGTAATGAATGATGGTCAAATTATAGAAAAATCAAGTGATGATGGTGAACCTTCAGGTACTGCTGGAGGTCCAATGCTAAATATTTTGAAAAAAAATAATTTATGCAATTTGGTAGTAATTGTAACAAGATATTTTGGGGGAATTTTATTGGGAACAGGTGGACTTGTTAGAGCATATTCAGATGTTACATTACAAGTAATTGAAAAATGCACTAAAATTATTAAAATAGATGGATTAGAATTGATTATTGAATTAGACTATTCTAATTTAGAAAATTTTAAATATTATTGTAAATGTAATGATATATTTGTAAAAAATATAGATTATTCAGAAAATGTTAAAATAAAAATAGAAATGGAAAAAAATAGAAAAAAACATTTTTTAGATGATATTGAAACTAAAAAGCTGAATATACAGTGTTTTCAACTAATTAAAGAGTCATATATAGATAAAATTTTAGATAAAAAATAATGAAATGGAAGAAAATTCCAAAAAAGTATTGCAAAAAATCTCCTAAAGTATTATAATTAAAACTGTAAAAAATTTACAGTCGAAAAATTAGGAGGAAAAAACATGAGAGAGAAAATTACAGTTTTAATTGCAGATGATAATCAAGAGTTCAGTATGACATTAGCTACATATTTGAAAAACCAAGATGATATGATGATAGTAGGAAGAGCAAAAGATGGAAATGAGGCTTTAGATATGATATCTAATTTAATGCCAGATGTGGTGTTGTTAGATGTAATAATGCCGCATTTAGATGGAATTGGAGTTTTAGAAAAATTAAATATGATAAAGATGCCTAAAAAACCAATTTATATAATGCTATCAGCAGTTGGTCAAGACAAAATAACTAAAAGAGCAGTAGAATTAGGGGCAGAATATTATGTTGTAAAACCATTTGATATTGAGTTATTAATTACGAGAATTAGAGAATTAAAAAATTATAAACCAGAACAAAATAACAATTTTATTTCTAAAGAAACAACTATGCCAAAACAACAATATATTGAAATTTCGAGTAGTACAGGAAAAAAAGAAGAGAATTTGGAAGCATTAGTTACAAATGTTATCCATGAAGTTGGTGTGCCTGCACATATAAAGGGATATCAATATTTGCGTGAGGCTATTATTATGGTTGTAAATGACATTGATGTCATAAATCAGATTACTAAAAGTTTATATCCAAAAATCGCAGACAAATTTACCACAACACCATCACGTGTAGAACGTGCAATTCGCCACGCAATAGAAGTTGCTTGGGGAAGAGGACAACAAGATGTTGTCGAAAATATATTTGGCTACACAATTTCAGCAGCTAAAGGAAAGCCTACAAATTCGGAGTTTATTGCAATGATTGCTGATAAATTACGCTTGGAATTAAAAAGTGCATAAAGATTGCGTACAATCCTAGAACACCAATCGTTACAAAAATAGTAAAATATTTCCATTATACCAACAAATTCGTGAGTTTATGGCATTGAAACAAGGTGGAAACAGGTAAAAAAACCTACAAACTGTTTTGAAAAAAGGCAACTAACTTTTTTATTTATTGGGTATGGTTAAATGTAGAAATGACCTTTCATTTATCGGATTTTTATTAAATTAAAAATTTGTTAAATGGGAGGTTATTTTTTTAAAATTAAATAAAATTTTTTTCATTGATTATATTAAAAAAATATGATATTAATTTATAAAATAATAGCTTTTAAGATTTAATAAAAATGTAAAATATTATCCTATACAAGAAGTTAGATTAATATTTAAATTGTATATTATAATTAATAGTATGGTGGAGATGGAAATATGTTGAGTCCAAAAATAGAAACAGACAGATTAATTTTAAGAAGATATGAAGAAAATGATATTGAGATGCAATATACTATTCTTACAGATGAGCGATTAGCTAAATATATTAAATTTCCAAGGCTTTCAAAAGAAGGGGAATTGGAATGTATAAAAAAATGGATTTCCGAAGCTGACACTTCTAAATATGAAAAGTGGGTTATAACTTTAAAGGGAAGTCATATAGCAATTGGAAATATATCAGTAAATGGAATAGAAAAGAAACATAATTATTGTAATGTTGGATATGTAATTATGTAGGATTATTGGGGGAATGGATATGCTTCAGAAGCATTAAAAGCAGTATCTAATTATCTTTTAAATTCAGGATATTATTTAGTTGAATGTTCTTGTAATGAGTTAAATGTGCAATCATCTAAAGTAATGTTGAAAGCAGGATTTAGAAAAGATGGATATATAGCGAATAGGAGATTGAACAAAGATGGCAGTTATTCAGGTGTAGAATATTATAGTAAAACAAAATAATTGTTGTCATATATAGTCGAGTGTGGAAATTTGTTACAGGGTTTCCTCACTTTTTTTGGATATAAAAAAGTAGATGTAGTTACAGATACATCTACAGCAAACAATATACATAAGCCGAACCAGAGTATATTGCTTAATGTAACTATATAATAGAATCATTTTTTAGAATTGTCAAATGAAAATTAGAAAAAATTGATTATATTTGAAAAAAGTGTTATTATTAGAAAAAAATAACTTATAAGGAGGATATAAATATGTTTAGCAGACAAAAAGGAGGATGGGTAGATATTACTATTGGAAACTATATAATACAAGGTTCTTATTTTACAGATATTCCAATGAATTCTTTGGATTCTCTTATTTGTAGTTTGGAAAATAATACACCAGTTTCTATTTTTATTGACGAAGAAGGAGTAGAAAATATAATATGTGCTTATTATAATGAAGTATTTATTATTGTAAAAGATGGAGATAATGTTGAGTATAAGAAAGTGGATATAGATTTTAATAAGTTTAGAAGAAATATTATTAACGGAATAGAAAATTATTTTGATGAATGGGTTAATTGGAATATGTGTGATAATAACAAAATATTGAAAAATAGGAAAATTTAATTAGAGGAAAAAATAAACAAAGCAAAAGAGCTATTAAAAGATATGAGATGAGTAAATAATTGTACAATTTTAGTCTGTTCGGTTGAATAATACATAAAAATGTTGTAATATAATAGCAACATTTTCAAAGTCAGAAAGGTAAGTCTTTTACTAAAGGACGGAAAGGGGGCAAATGAGATGACACAACCTGAACT
>CAKPKI010000095.1 GCA_934167135.1 uncultured Clostridia bacterium | reverse complement strand
TGGTCACACTTCATCAGCTCATCTTCTATGACGGAAATAACTTTCTTGCCCTCTTCCGGATTATTCGACACGAAGGCTGGCTTGTATGCCAGATTGGCAGCGGCTGTACCGTCAATATATGCAGTTGTTAGGCCTTCTTGCAGTTGTGTAAATGTATCGTTTGACATGGTATACTCCGTAATCAACTTCTTTTATCTGCGTGTAAAAATGTATTCTTTAATTCGTTCCTTTTGACAAATCAGAGCATATTGCATATAGTAATTGTAGTCAACTTGTGACGGATAAAATCTGGGTTCCCGAATGGGAGTAGGTGAATTTTCACTTAGAATCCTTTACTCCTGGGGTTGACTTTTTTATTTTGTCTTTTAATCTTCAATTATTGTATCTGATGCCTTTTTAATCTCATTAAAGGTAAAATCTATTGCCTGCTGTGAATAATCATACCGGGCTACGTAAACACTGTATATACTATAATAATATTTACTAACTCCCCTGTTTTTTGGTGTTTCTTGATTATTTACCCATTGTTTAAACTTTCTAATGATAGTAAATGAGACTTGCTTGTCTCCTTAGACCTTATCTCTTATCCTATTTTTACTTCAGATAATTCAATTGGATGATACCTAAAACTGTTTATCATTTGAATGATAAGATCTAAAAATAAATCATCAATTTCTTCTAATTTTTTTTTTGCCGATTCATCAAGAATATACATTCTATGTACAATTAAGCACCTCACCAAATACAGATTATCATGCATACCGTTTCCACTTCTTCTATCAATATTCGATAGAAACATTTTACATTTATAATCTAATTCATTTTTCAATGCTGTATCTATCCTACAATACTCATTGCATAAACGTTTAACTCTGTATTTTTCATTTGCATATTCGGTCAGTTCTTCTCTTTTTTCAAACAAATCCCCTGTGTCTTTTTGTAAATCATCCACAAACTTTGCAAATAAATCATTAAAAACTTTTGAAATTAATATTTCAATAATTTGATAGTATATATAAAATCGACTTATTGGGTTTACTTCGTTTGGTATTTGCTTTTTAAACAATTCAGTAATGTAAGGCACGTCATCCAACGCTTCTGATTGCCGTTGAAGTTTCATTGTCTTATCATGAGGTACCGCCTGTGCAAAAGAATTCCCTGTTCCCGTTTCCGCGTAACCATTGAAAAATAGGCTCACAATATATTTATCATATGAGAAATCTTTAATCTTACGACAATTATCCTTATCTAAAACAAGAAAATTTGTATCCTCTGTAAACATACTCAGTAAATCGAATCCATCCAATGACTCTACTTCTATGTCACACATATTTAACAAATTCCACCATGCTACATATGCATATTTTAAAAAAAAATTATTTTGCGCATAATTGTGTTCTTTAGAACATAAAGCTTGGATTGGAAAAATCCATCCTATTCGCTGTTTATCTACATATACTTGATATATACTTTCCTCCGTACAATCATCTCTATTGTTGTGTAAAACTCTTAGTTCAAAATTTTCAGGTGCATATTCGTCATCCAGACTTAACTCTAAATTAATTATTTCTAATACTTCTCCCCTAGCATCTAGCAATTCGAAATTTCCATCTTCTTTATTATATCTAAATTCCTTACAGCATTCTTTCATATCTTTAATTTTTATATTCATATGTTATACCTGACTATAATATTTTTGATATCCATTTTTCACTGCTTTCATAAGATCTAAATATGAATCACCATATTTATTAAATAATTCTCTAAAGAAATATTGCATAAACATTCTTTGAGCATTTCCTATTTTTTTGGACGACTCTTTTATCTTATCAAATTTCACAAGTAGTTCTAAAAACCAGTCATTGTTATTCGCATGCAAATCCTTCAGATCTTCCTCGATTTCATCAATTGTTTGTATTATTCCATTATCTTTCATTTTTCCAAGAGCTGCTCCAAATCCTGTCATTGCTTGAGACATAGAAAATACCTTACTAACTTTTCTGCCAAATGGTGAATTACTTATCTCATACACATTCTGATCTTCCTCAGTCAATATATATGTTCCACTTATTTCACACAATCTATTAAATACTTTCACATAAACTTGTAAAAATTCTTTAAAAATATCATTCGTCACATCTTCATTAGACATATTTTCTAACATTTGTATATTATCCAATATGTCTTGTCTGTCTAATGGCAATTCGCTTCTATTCATATATGAATTAAAACCATCTATTACGTTTTTAAAAACAAATTCATTATCTTCAGGATCCGCTTTTCCCTCTACATCTGTAATTAATTTTATTCCTTCAACATTTGTATTTAGCAGATCTCTATATAACATTTCTAACTGATGCCGTGCTGCCATAGGTGTTTGTCCAGTGTTTAAAGTTAACATTCGATATAAAACACCAAATTTATTTATCTCAATATAAATCTCCAATCTTAATTGATAATTTAAAAAATTATTTAATTTGTCCTTTCCCTCCTGTTCCAATTCTGTAGCTGCATCTATTAGAGTATAAGTTCTTTGAAGTCCATCAAGAATTAATACATTATTACTATATTTTAAAACAGTATTTGAAATATCATCTGCAATTTCTTCTTTCCCTTTAGATGGGTCTATTACTTTTTCACCTGTAATTGCTAAAACCAAAGGCGGCATAACACATCCACTTTTTAAATCATTTTTCAATAATGAATACACCGATTTTGATGTTTTAACTCGTTTTCTTTGTAAGTCGTTATTTGTTATAATGTCAGGTGCAAATTTCAGATATTCTCCGAATGTTGTTTCGATATATAGGTTCCAACTATTAATTCTTTCATCATAAATTATTGACATTACCTTCATTTTCTTATCCTCTTTTCTTTTTATTATATTTATGCATCTTCTGACAATGTTCTTAATAAGTGCTGCTTATACAACAGATATTTTCAGTTTTACATTAATCCATTCCTCTTATACGCTTTAGCTATTTCATACCTATAAAATACTTGCACATAACCGTTCTCTTTCATATGGTGTCAACATCAGTAAAATATGTGTTTGATTTTTAACAATATAGTTCAGCACATCCTCTTCTGATAAATTTTCCGGCATAAAATTCGCCAACTTTTGTACCAAACTACGTGGTAATCCATATTCCAATAAAATTGATAGATTTTCCTGTACAAAATCATTTTCGAGCTGATGTACAAAATAACTATATGATCCTGCTTTTTTCCCCTGTTTTTCACATACATATCTTTGCAAACTATCTACAACTCGGAATGCTTTGGGCACAATAAATTGAAACCAATGTCTATAGATATGAAACGCTTCTTCAATAGCCTGATTATAATAATTAGAATCCCTTTCTAATGTTAATTTTTTTACTTTACTCTTCTTGTAATTATACAATGATTCAATTATTCTTGTCATATTACCATTAGTTCTATACATATTTAAGTATACAGCCAGTTGCTCTACTGATAATATTCCCTTACTATTTTCAAAACTAAATGTATTATTTTCTGCCAATTTAAGAATATAAATCATTTTATTATATTCTGGAATCTGAGTCCATGCAATATCATTATAATGTCCATTTTGAATATCTCTTTCAAGTGCATAATAAATATTCATTTGACTATCAACCGATATTCCATTCTTTTTTATTATACTTAAAAGTTCCCCTGGAATTTGATATATTTCATTATACCGCTCTCGTACCTCTTCTTTTACATCTTTTTGTGGTATATTGACCAAAATCTCGTCTGTTATTAGTTCCTTTTTTTGTTCAAAAAAAGGAATATCAACTATTATCTTCTCCTCTTGTGGCACAGAAATGAAGTTATATACTCGTCCAACATAGTGTTCCATCATTCTTCCAGACCGACCTTTTATATTACAATAATCGAAAAAATCTAGCTCATTGGGTCCCTTCTTTTCATCAAAAATAACCACATTTTTTGCGCTTGTATTAACGCCTTCTATAATTGTTGATGTACAAAATATATATTTAATTTTTCCATGATTAAAATAATCTATTATAGCTGCCCCAATATGCTTTTGTAAGGAACCATCATGAATTGCTATTCCATTATTTAATTCCTTTATTAGCCCCCAACGCTCAGATATATTTTCTTTTATCCAAGTCACCAATGGTAACTCTTCTCCTTCTATTGCATCTCTATCGCATAAATATTTGCAATAAATATCAGCATATTTTCTTGCCCGCGCAGGGCTTGAAAAGTAAATCAAAGTTTGCTCATCCTTCAATTCATACAATAGTTCACACAACAATTGTGTTTTTCTACTTTCATACTCTGATTTAGATAAATTTCGTCCAAGTTGGTTACTTTTATCTATAACATTACACTCAACTAATGAATACGATGATTTATAAAATATCGCATTATATTTTTCTGCAAATCCTTCTGTAATTCCATCTATATTAGGACCCAAAAGATAAAACTTTGAATTAAATTTACTGACAATTCTTAAAAAAGCATTATTAAGTATACTAGATCGCTCATCTCTTCTTTTTAAGCTAAGTTTATAAAATTCGTCAATAATTAATAAGTCAATATTAGGAAATTCCTCATATTCCATCACACGCTCTGCTGTCAATAAAAACAAATTTCCTTTTTCCTGAGAATACTCTTGTGATGTTCTAACTATTATTTTGTAATTGTCTTTATATTTCCTTAGCTTTATTCTAGTTTCGTCTAACAATGCCAATGTTGGTTGAATAATAACTATATTATTATAAATTTTTGAAGCAACAATTTCTTCTATAAGCAAACTTTTTCCAAAACTAGTAGGCGCACTCGCGACAACATTTTTACCCTTCTTTAGTATATCAAATAATTCTTTCTGTTTAATATGCATGTACTTGCCATCTAAATAATCCGATTTATAGCTCTGCATCCGTATTTCATCAGAAAGTGATTTTTGTTGAAATATCTCTTTGTTTTTTTCCAAATAAGGGTAAAATCCCACCGCCTCTACTAAATCACCCCATATATCATATGTTTCTTTAGGTAGTTTTTGTAGCACACTAAGCATACGAATAATTATCTTACGAGCTAGAATCAAATCTTCTTCCTTATCACTTAAAATCAATCTTGAACAACTTAATGCCATGTTGAAGCTTTCATCGTAAGAAATTTCATTAGTAGCTTCTGTTATTTCAAATATACTATTCATAATATCTATCCTCTATAAATTTTGCATATGCCATAATTTTTCATGCAGCAGAGTAATCAATTCCCTTTTGCTTTTTACAGGAAATAAAAATAAAATAACGTTCAACCTTGCTTTTAATGGATGTTTATTTTCTGTATCAAAATAACTTTTTAATTCTCTCACATTTAATTCATGATAATTTATAGCCTCTGGGATATTAACATCAGCAAATTTCTCATATATATCATGTTCATATGTACATAGCATGGGAATATTTATCATATTTAACTTGTCGCTTAACTTAGTACATTGTGA
The DNA here is from genome assembly GCA_934167135.1 of uncultured Clostridia bacterium. GTDB lineage: Bacteria > Bacillota > Clostridia > TANB77 > CAG-508 > CAG-269. The sequence continues at coordinate 868 of CAKPKI010000095.1, read as the reverse complement.
TAATTCTTTTATCCATTGTTGTCTTTGCGGAATCTCATTGCATTCAAGATTTTTTTTAATGATTATAAATTGTTCTTCCAAATATTCCTTTTTAAAATGCTCATCTAAATCTTTCAATAATTCTTTTATTCCATTTTTACCATTTGTATAAAATTTACTTTCACCTAACCATAGTTCCTTTTTATCCGGAGAAATATGCACAATATCAAATCCATGTGCTGGAACTCCTGAAGAATCTTTAAAATATACTTTTGAAATCAGTGGAATTGTCTCCTTAAAGTCACGCAACAATAAATGCAAGATTAATTCACCAAATTCGCCGCGATTTTTATAAGTAGAATTATCCAATTCCTCTTTTGCCTGTAAATCACCGTTTAGATAATATTGCCGCATTAAATCAAATTCTTTTATTTTGTATATGCTATGTGCAGCTTCACGAAGTTTATCAACCGCATTTAAAGCGGTTATTCCTTGATTCTGATAATTTGCATATACATATTCTGGAATAACTTCCATTACAACCCTAGCAAAATCTTCTAGCATATATCTGCTGATACCGTCGTCACCAATATCTGTGTCAATCAAAAATGAACTTAAATCTGCTTCATCTACTTTTAATAAAATAACATTTTTCTTATCAAAAATTCGTGGCATGATTTTCACCTCCACTTATTCCTTTACCTTCTTTATAGTACCTCTCCAAATCTTCCCTCATCTGCCCTTTCACTCTCTCCCAATCCCCCTCACTCATCTTCGCCAACAACGCATGATTCAGCGAGATTACTCCCAGATCCTTCGAGTAGTACATAAATCTCTTTCTCTCGAACTTTTCAAAGGGATTGGTCAGCATGCTGCTTTTGATCATTTT
>CAKPKI010000094.1 GCA_934167135.1 uncultured Clostridia bacterium | reverse complement strand
ATATAAATTTAATAATATTCCTATACAACGAGATATAATAATTTTACGAAAAAACAAAATAGGAGTTTGACTAAAAAAAAGAATTATGTTAAAATAAATGTATAGGAGGTACATAAAATGGAACGAAAAATGTCGAAAAAATTACTAGAGTGGAAAAATAATAAAGAAAAAACACCATTAATTTTATATGGAGCTAGACAAGTAGGAAAGACCTATACTATATTATCATTTGGAAAAGAAAACTATAAAAATGTTGCATATATAAATTTTGAAGACAATACTGAAATATCAAAAATTTTTGAACAAGACTTAGAAGTAGAAAGAATTATAAAAGAATTAAGTGTGAGATTAGGAATAACAATATTAGAAGAAGATACATTAATATTTTTTGACGAGATACAAGCATGTGAAAGAGCTTTAACATCATTGAAATATTTTGCAGAAAGTAAGACAAAATATCATGTTATAGCTGCAGGTTCATTATTAGGGATTGCAATTAATAGACAAAAATATTCTTTTCCAGTTGGAAAAGTAAAAATGCTTACATTATATCCATTGGATTTTGAGGAATTTTTATGGGCATTAGACAAAAAAGACTTGGCAAATATGATAAGACAAGCCTTTTCTGAGGACAAAGAATTTTCATTACATAGTTTAGCAAATCAATATTATAGATTATACTTAGCAATAGGTGGAATGCCTAGAGCAATTTTAGAATATAAAGAAAAACAGGATATGGACTTTGTAATAGCGATTCTGAAAGATATTAATAATTCATATATTGCAGATATGGCTAAATATGCGACAGCCACAGAAACAACAAAAATAATGGCAGTATATAATATTATTTCGGCACAATTAGCAAAAGAAAACAAAAAATTTCAATACAAATTAATAAAATCAGGAGCAAGAGCTTATGAATATGAAACAGCAATTAATTGGTTAAATGCCTCAGGAATTATAAATCAATGTACAAAAATTAAAGAAGGAAAATTACCACTTTCAGCATTTATAGAGCCAGAAAGTTTTAAAATCTATATGAGCGATGTAGGTCTATTGTGTAATAAATTTGGAATACCTACTAATATTGTAATTGTAGAAAATGATAACATGAACGATTTTAAAGGAGCTTTGGCAGAAAACTATGTATGTAATAGTTTAGTTCAATGTGGATTAAAACCATATTATTGGGAATCTAATGGAAAAGCAGAAGTAGATTTTGTAGTACAAGATAAAGAAGGAAATATTATTCCAATTGAAGTTAAATCAAGTATACATACAAGGTCAAAAAGCTTAAATGTTTTTAAAGGTTTATATAAAATTCCTTATTCTATTAGAATATCAACTAAAAATTTTGGATTTGAAAATGATATAAAATGTATTCCTTTGTATAGTGTATTTTGTTTAGATAATTTATAATTTAGTATTTTTCAGAAAATAAAAAAATGGATAGACATTATATCCCATTCTTTAGCATATGATTGCTAAAGAATGGGAGGCAAAAATGGTCTTTAACAATTACGATAATCAAACCTTTAAAGTTGCAATATATATACGACTTTCACGAGAAGACGGAGACAAACAGGAGAGTGAAAGTATTGGGAATCAAAGGGATATCATAATGAGATACATCAAAGAAAATCATTTGAAATTCATAGACGAATATGTGGATGATGGAATATCTGGAACAACATTTGAAAGACCAAGTTTTCAAAAAATGATAGCAGATATTGAACAACGAAGAATCAATATGGTTATAACAAAGGACCTATCAAGACTTGGAAGAGAGTATATACAAACAGGGCAATATATTGAAAAATATTTTCCAGAACATAATATAAGATATGTTGCAATAAATGATGGAATTGATACATTTAGTAATACATCATGTAATGATATAACTCCATTTAAATCTATTTTAAATGACATGTATGCGAAAGATATTTCCAAAAAAGTTAGAAGTGTTATAAAAGAAAAACAAATAAAAGGTGAATATATGTGTACAGTTGCACCATATGGATATAAAAAAGATAAATTAAAAAAAAATCATTTAGTAATTGATGAAAATACGAGTTATATAGTTAAAGATATTTTTAACATGTATTTAAATGGAAATAGTGTTTATTCAATAAGAGATAATCTAAATAAAAGAAAAATTCAGTCACCAAGTGGATATGCAAAAAAACAGGTTGAGATAAAAAAATGGAACAGCGTAACAATATTAAACATATTATCAAATAAGGCTTATATTGGAACAACAGTATCAAATAAAAGGACTAATTTATCGTATAAATCTAAAAAGAGAATTAAGGTTCCGATAGAAGAATATATCATAACAGAAAATACTCATAAACCCATAATAGAAAAAGAAGATTTTGAAAGAGTTCAATTTTTATTAGCCAGAAAAAGCATAAATAAAAAAAATAGACATGAATATTTATTTAGAGGATTAATTAGGTGCAAAACATGTCACAGCAAGCTTGAAGTTGGTGCAAAACTAACCAAACAAGGTAAAAAGATTAAAAATCCAATTCCATACATAACTTGTAGAAATTCAAAAAAAGGAATATGTCAATCACAACATTTCAATTACTATAAATTTGAAAAAGAGACATTAGAATATTTAAAAAAATTTATAACTGTATATACAAATAAGGATGAGCTAAAAGAAATATACAAAGAATACATAAATAGCAAAGAAAGTAATATTCCTAAATACAAAAAAGAAGTAAAATTAATAGATAATAAAATAAGTAATATTTTGAGTCAAATTGATAATATATATTTTGACAAAATCAAAAGTGTTATTTCACAAGCTGATTATTTTAGATATACTAATAAAATAATAAATGAAAGAGATTTTTTGATAAATAGAAAAAAAGAAATAAATAAAATTATAAATGCTATAAAAGAAAAGAAGGGTAAATATTCAGAAGAAGAACTAAATGAAATAATTAATGAATTCTTAAATAATCCATCAAAACAATCAATTTATAGATTAATTGATTATATCGAAATAGATGAAAATAAAAAAATATATGTTCATTTTGCATTTTGCAAACTACATAATATAAGTTAATATATGAGCCTATGAAAATTAAGTCAACACCATCAGGATTAACCAAAGGTACAATGTAGATAGAAACAGATTCAAATAAATGTCTAGCAGAAAAACTCCAAATAAAAGAATTAGACTGTATAGCTTCACAATAGTCATGTATAAATTCCAGAAGAACTAAAGAAGTAATCCATTCATTAGCGTGATAACTGGCAGAATAAAAAACTTCTTTTTGACCACGGCCAATTCTAACAAAAGGGATATCTTTACCCATAATACTTTTACCAATAGAACCAGTTTGGATAAAAGGGTAATCCTGTTTTAAAATACGTAAATTTTCATATAGTAAATTAGAACTAAAAACAAAATCGTCCATAAAAACTCCATTTCTCGACATTAAAAAATAAATAATTAATAAGTAATGTCGTAATATTGTTATTATATGGCAAAAGAAAATAAATGTTAAAAATAGATAAATGTTTTAGAAATGTAACAAAAGTCGAAAAAAGTCATAATATATAGTAGTACTGGAGGTGCTAAATATGGAACCACAAGTAGAAATATATTGTAAAAAAGAAAATAAAAAGAAAGACTGCTCATGTTTATGGCTAATATTAGCAGTAGTAATATTTGCTTTAACATTTTTTGTTGGAGCACTTGTAGCAACTGTTACAGAATTTGTTGCAATATTGGGCGTGGGAGCTATTGCAGTGTTGATAATCGCATTAGGAGTATTAGCAATAATTGCATTAATAGCTTTAATATGTTGCCGAAAAAGTGACAAAAAGAAAAAATGTTGTTGCTAATATCTTATAGAAAAATCGGTCTAAATATTGATTTAGACCGATTAAAAATAAATTCTCTGTATTCTCAACTATACTGGAGGTTTTTGTCATAATTAGAATTTATAAAGAACTGTCGAATTTTTTGCTGTTATTGCCCATTTGTGTGAGAAATTAACAATTCCAACATTTGGATCAAAAGCTATCCAGTGAATACCCAAAGTACTCTCTGCCAAAAAATTAGATCCTTTTAAATCCAATCTTTTATAAAATTCTTCTTCTATAAGTGGATCGAAAGAATAATATCCATCCCGTATAATAACGAGCTTTGCATTGTATTTTTGTGCTTGTTCTGAAATGTCTAGAAACCAAGTTTTTCTCACATTTTCATTTAATTCAGAAAACAATTTCTTCATATTCTTCAAACTTTCGCATGCAATATCAATCGCATATTCAGCTTCTCGAACATTAGAAAATTTTAGCTGAAATAGCTCTTCCAATGTTGGAAAAGGTGTCGTCCAAGCTTCTTCAAAATCAGATTTATAACTATTCCATTTCTTTTCGGAAAAAATTATTTGATTTAAAAGCTTGTTATAATTGCTCTCTACTCCAGACCAAATAATTTTTTTGAAATAACTGTTTAATTTAATGTTGTTTTTTTCTAATAATTCATTAAATTCCATATAATTCTCCTTTGGCTTAAATTTATTGTTGCTTGTATAATATAGAAATTAATAGTACCTCCTTTATATAGTTTTTTTAACCTTCTTTTTATTTCATAAAGGTCTTTGCCTTGACACATCAAGTATAACATGATATTTTATTTATGTCAAACTAAATATAGAAAAAGAGTTAGGAGGAATAAAAATATGAATAAACAAAAACAACTACTAAATTTATTGAATAGTAATAAAAACATAAATGAAATACAAGAATATATAGAAAAGGTTATTAAATTAAGAGGATTTGATACACAAAGAGTTCAAGATAAAATGTTACTATTAATTGAGGAAACAGGAGAATTAGCAAAGGCAATTAGAAAGACATTGCCAGAAGCATCAGTAGATTATAATAAGATAGAAAACTATACAGATATAGAAGAGGAAATTGCAGATGTTTTTATAGTATTAGTTTCAATTTGCAATAAATTAAATATCAATTTATATGAAGCATTTAAAAATAAAGAAGAAAAAAATGTAGAAAGAAAATGGAAAATAATCGAGGAATAAAAAATATAAATACATTATACAAGGAGAGGAAAAATGATTACTGGATTAAAAAGAGTATTAAATTCGGGGAATTTAGATGAAATAGAAAAATTTATTTTAGATAAAGAATATGAATATTATACATGTGATGGTGATAAGTTAGTAGATAGTTATGAGGATTTGGAGTTTCAAATTCCTAATTATGATTTATTAACAAAAGCTTTAGGAATAAAAGATAGCCAATCACCTAATATTACAGAAATGTATTTAAATGAAACTAGAACAATAACAAATAAAATAGATGTATATAGCAGTAAAATAATAAATTGTTATTTAATAAGAATTGAACAATTTACTTTAGCAGATGATGATGGAGGAATTACTAGAATTATTTTTACAGATAATATTAGTAATGCAATAGAGGATATTAAACAAATGCTAAGTAGTAGAAATATAGCATTAGAGTCTAAAAGATTTTTTGAAGAAAATTATAGAAGTTTATAAATAAGGAAGGAGAAATCCTTCCTTATTACAATATAATGCAAATCAATCCACCAGACCCCTCATTAACAATGCGTTCCAAAGTTTCTTGGAGTTTCATTTGAGCCTCAGTAGGCATTTTAGCAAGTTTAGTTTGAAGTCCCTCATTAACAAGTTCATTTAAACTCTTTCCAAAAATATTAGAACTCCAAATACTAGTAGGGTCATTCTCAAAACCAGAAAGAAGATAATTAACCAATTCCTCAGACTGTTTTTCAGAGCCAACAATAGGAGAAACCTCAGTTTCAATTGTTGCACGAATCATATGAATTGATGGAGCTTTTGCACGAAGTTTAACACCGAAGCGAGAACCCTGTTTAACCATTTCAGGCTCTTCAAGTACGAGCTCATCAATAGAAGGAGTAACAATACCATAGCCCTTATTTTTTACCTCTTCCAAAGCATATGAAATTTTATCATATTTTTTCTTAGTAGAAGCCAAATCACTCATAATAGAAAACAAATCACCTTCATTAGTAATTTCCATACCAGTCATTTCAGAAAGAACATTATAAAATAATTCATCTTTTAACTGAATAGAAATACAAACCTTACCAGTACCAAGCATAATATTATCAACAAAAGTTTTAGCAATAATATCAGTACTTTCTATTTGAGAAACACAATTAGAAACATCTTTTAAAGCAGAAACATCTGCAAATGCAGTTTGTAGCTGTTCAAACAATTTAGTTTTTAAAGGATGAGAAAAATCCAAACCATCAATCCATTTAGGAAAACTAATCTTAATTTCATCAATAGGAAACTCATAAAGCAAATTAGCAAACATGGAATTTATATCGTCAGCAGTCAAATCTTCACAATTTATAGGCATAACTTTAGTATTATATTTATCAGACAATTGCAAAGACAACTCTCTTGCTTCAGGAGAAGAAGGATTAGCACAATTTAATAAAATAATAAAAGGTTTATTAAGAGCTCTAAGCTCACTAACAACACGTTCTTCTGCCTTAATATAATCATCACGAGGAATATCTGTAACACTACCATCTGT
>CAKPKI010000093.1 GCA_934167135.1 uncultured Clostridia bacterium | reverse complement strand
ATCTTTGTGCATATTCTGTTATTTTTAACATCCATTGTGATTTTTCTTTTTGCACTACTGGACTTCCACATCTTTCGCATACACCATTTACAACTTCTTCATTTGCCAAACCTACTTTGCATCCTGTACAGAAGTTTATTGGCATTGTTGCTTTATATGCTAATCCTTTTTTATATAATTGAATAAATATCCATTGTGTCCATTTGTAGTATTCTGGGTCTGTTGTGTCTATTACCCTTGACCAGTCAAATGAAAATCCTAATGATTTTAATTGTTCTGTAAAATGTGCTATATTTTTTGCGGTTGTTATTTTTGGATGTACATTTGTTTTTATTGCATAGTTTTCTGCTGGTAGTCCAAACGCATCAAATCCTATTGGGAATAAGACATTATAACCTTGTAGTCTTCTTTTTCTTGCTATTACATCTAATGCTGTATAACTACGTGGATGTCCTACATGTAGCCCTTGTCCTGATGGATATGGGAATTCTATTAGTCCATACCATTTCTTTTTGTTTGTGTAATCGTTTTTTGCATTAAATGTTCCTTCTTTTTCCCACTTTTCTTGCCATTTTTTTTCTACTTCTTTAAAATTATATGCCATTTTTATTCCCCTCTCTATTTTTTTATTCGACACATTCATTATACTCGCAAAAAGCCTAAAAGTCAATGACTTTTAGGCTTCTCTTTTCCAATAAAATAAATATTGTTGTGCAATTCCAGCAAGCTTTCCAAACTTATCATGTGCAAGCTTTTCAATTTCTTTTTTATTTACTTTTGTTTCATCTTCATTTTTTATATATAGTTCATTCATTACTCTTCTGACCCATACATCTATTGGAAATACTTCAAATCTTTTTAGTGTTGAAAATAGTAATATACAATCTGCTACTTTTGGACCAACTCCTGATAATATTAAAAGTTGTTCTCTTACCTCTAGTGTATTGGGATTGTTTTGCATTTCTTCTAAATCTACTTTTTTATCTAATATCATGTGTACAGTCTCATATAAACGTATATCTCTAAATCCTGTACCTAGATTTCTATAATCTTCCACTGTTACATCTTTTAATTCTTCTGTGGTTGGAAATGTATAATATTTTTCCCCATTCCACTGTATTTCTTGTCCATATGTTTTTGATAATCTTTCTATTATTCCTTTTATTCTTGGAATATTGTTATTTGCTGAAATTATATATGATATTATCATTTCCCATAAATCTTGATTTAGTATTCGTATTCCTTGCCCGTATTCTATACTTGTTTTTACATTTTCATCTATTTGAGATAATTTTTCTTTTATATCTTCATAGTTTGTTTTTAAGTCAAAATAGTCTTCCACTATTTCTTTAATATCTCCGTTACATATTCCTTTAAATGTTACTGCATTTCCCTTTTTCGAAACATTCATCACATTTTTTCTAAATATTCCTGTATAACTTCCGTCTTCTTGCTTGTTCCATCTAAAGCATTGTCCACAGTCAAATATATCTGCTAATTCAAATGATTTTATGTTTTCTATTTTGTATTCCTGTTCATTCATATTTTACCTCATATAGTCCTTTTCATATTACTTTTCACAAACTTTTGCATATTTCTTCAATTTTTCATAAACTAATCTATTTATAGATCCTGCTGGGAAGTTACCATCTTTATCTTTCTTTCCCGCTGGAACCCCTGTTAAAACTTCTATTCCCTCTTCTATTGTTGAAACAGCATATATATGGAATTTTTTATTTCTTACTGCATCAACAACTTCGTCTGAAAGTTGAAGATTATTAATATTTTGTACTGGTATCATTACTCCATGAGAACCATCTAGCCCTCTCATCTTACATATTTGGAAAAATCCTTCTATTTTCTCATTTACCCCACCGATTGGTTGGATTTGACCCTTTTGATTTACTGAACCTGTTACTGCTATTGATTGTTTTATTGGTATCTCTGAAAGACTTGAAAGTAATCCATATAATTCTGTACTTGAAGCACTATCTCCATCAACACCATTATATAATTGTTCAAAACAAATACTTGCAGTTAGGCATAGTGGTATATTTTGTGCAAATAATTCTCCTAAATATCCAGAAAGAATATATACTCCTTTACTATGTGTTGAACCTGACATTTCAACTTCTCTTTCTATATTAACTATACCTTCTCTTCCTGTATATGTGTTTACTGTTATTTTGGCTGGTTTTCCAAAAGTATAATCTCCTATAGTCATAACTGTTAAACCATTTAATTCTCCAACTAAAGAACCTTTTGTATTTATTAGTAGTGTATTTTCTTTTATCATTTCTATATATTTTGTATCATATTTTTTTATTCTATCAACTCTTTCATCTAATGCTTTATCAATAAAGTCCTCTGTTACTAATTTGCTTCTTCCTAATTTTGCCCAAGTACATGCTTCGCCCACTATCTGTGCTATTTCTGTAAATCTAGTTGATAATTTTCCTTTCTCTCCAGCTAATCTTGATGCATATTCTACAATTCTTGCCATTGCAGTTTTGTCTAATGGTAATAGACCTTCTTGCTCGCAAAATGTATGAACAAATCTAGCCAATTTATTTACATTTTCTTCATTTATTGGTGCTGTTTCTTCAAATTCTACTTTTATTTTAAATAGTTTTCTAAAATCTGCATCCATTGATAATAATGTGTGATATATGTTAGAGCCTCCTATAAGTATAACTTTTAAATCAAGTGGAATTGGTTCTGGTTTTAATGAAATCATTGCCATTGATGTACGCTGTTCCATTGCATTGTCTATACTTAATTCTTTTACTCTTAATACTCTTTTTAGTTCTTCATAACACATTGGGTTTGCCAATAAGTCTTTTGCTTGAAATATTATATATCCTCCATTTGCTTCATGCATTAATCCTGGTTTTAACATTGTAAAATCTGTTTTTAGTGCTCCATAATAGTTTTCATATTCTAATTTTCCAAATAAGTTTTGATATGAATAATTTGAGTCCATTACTACTGGACATCCTTCTCTATTGCTATTGTCTATAAAAAGATTTACTCTATAGTTTAAGCATGGGTCTGGCATTTTTTGTACTTGTGGTCCCTGTTGTTGCGTGTTATTTGCTTGTGTTTTGTCTTCATCTAAAAAATATGCTACATTTTTTAATACATCTTGTTTTACATCATTTAAAAATTGATTTATTTTTTTGTTTCTTTTATATTTTGATTTTATATAATTTATGTGTGCATTAACTGTTAATAATGCAATGTTTGATTGCCATTCTGACACTTTTTTGTCTGATTGTCTTTCTATTTGTTTAATTTCACTTATTGCATCCATTATCTGTTGTTGTACTATTGCTGATTTTTCTTCATATGTTTGTTTTATTTCTTCATCTAATTTTTCAAATTCTTCTTCTTGTATTACTTTTCCTTCTACCACAGGCATCATATATATTCCATTTTGTGCAGATTTTACTTGGAATCCATGTTTTTGTGAATTTTCGTTTAATTTTGTTAAAACTACTTCTCTTCTTTCTTCAAATTCTTTTTTTATTAATGCTTTTTCTTTTTCAAAATCATCTGCATTAAATGTTTTTTTGATGTCTTTTTTTACTTCTTTTATAAATCCATCCATATTTTCTTTAAATTCTTTTCCTTGACCCGCTGGAAGTGATACTGCTATTGGCTCATTTGGATTTTTAAAATTATATATATAACACCAGTCATTAGGAATTTTCTTTTTTGGTGCAATACTGTCTAAATAGTTTTTTGCATACATTGTTTTTCCTACTCCACTAGGACCTTCTATATATATGTTATAACCTTTTATATTTACATCAATTCCGAATTCTAGTGCTTTTATTCCTCTTTCTTGTCCTATTCCATCATTAATAGGTTCTAATTCTTTTGTTGTATCAAATTTAAACATGTTTTGGTCACATATCATTTTTAAGTCTCTATAACTTAGTTCATTTTTCTCTTTCATTCTCTTCCTCCGTACATTTTTATTTTGTCCTTCTTCATCTTTTTTATTTTATATTAGTTATCTTTTTTTGTAAAGCTATTTTCAGTATTTTTTTGTTGAAATTTATGGAATATTTTTATTTTAAATAGATTTATGGATGTTTAAAGGATGTGTCATATGACACATCCTTTATTATATATTATTATTCAGCTGTTGCTTCTGTTTTTGCTTCTTCAGCTACTGCTTCAACTTCTTTAGTAGGTTCTTCTTTAACTTCTTCTTTGATTGTTATCATTTTGTTTTCAATTCTAGCTCCAACCATTTCTTTAGTCTTAGAAGCTTTACCTGTTCTTTCTCTTAAATAGTAAAGTTTAGCACGTCTTGCTTTACCAACTCTAACTACTTCTACTTTTTCTACTAATGGTGAATGGATTAAAAATGTTTTTTCAACACCTACACCGTAAGAGATTTTTCTTACTGTAAATGTTTTGTTAACTCCTCCACCTTGTTTTTTAATTACAATTCCTTCAAATACTTGGATTCTTTCTTTGTTTCCTTCTTTAATTCTAACATGAACTCTAACTGTATTTCCAACTTTAATTTCTGGAATAGCATTTTTTAATTGTTCATATTCGATTGCTTTTATGACATCCATCGTATTTTACCTCCTTCTTTCTATATTTTCTATAAATTTTCTGTCTTCGTCTGACAATTTTACATTTTCTAAAAGGTCTGGTCTTTTTAAATATGTGTTTCTTAAAGCCTCACATCTTCTCCATTTATTTATATTTTCATGATGACCTGAAAGTAAAACTTCTGGAACATTGACTCCATCAAAAATTTCTGGTCTTGTATATTGAGGATATTCAAGTATTCCTTGCGAAAATGATTCTTCTGATATTGAATCTTTACTTAATACTCCATCCACATATCTACTTACACTATCTATTAATACCATTGCTGGAATTTCTCCACCTGTTAATACATAATCTCCTATAGATATTTCCTCATCTACAATTTTGTCAATTACCCTTTGGTCTATACCTTCATAATGTCCACAAAGGATTATAAGATGCTCTTCTTTACTTAATTGTTCTACCTTTTTTTGATTTAATACTTTTCCTTGTGGTGACATGTATATTACTTTTGCATTTGAGTCTTTTATTGATTCATATGCATCATTTACTACATCTGCTTGCATTACCATGCCAGCCCCACCACCATATGGAGTGTCATCTACTTTTTTATGTTTGTTTTTTGAAAAATCCCTAATGTTTATTAAGTTTATATCTATTAGATTTTTCTCTTTTGCTCTTCCTATTACGCTTTGCTTTACTGGCTCAAACATTTCTGGAAAGAGTGTTAACACATCAAACTTCATAGTTCCTCCATTTTTAAATCAATCCTGGTATAAGATGAACTATAATTCTATCATCTAATTTGACCTCTTTTATTACCTCATCAATTCCTGGTAACAAAACTTGTTTTCCTAATTCATCTTTTACTACATATATGTCTTTACTTCCAGTATTATAAATATCATCAACTTTTCCTAGTAATTTTCCATCATCTGTGTATACTTCTAATCCAATTAAGTCGGCTATAAAATATGTTCCTTCTTCTAAAGGTATTGCATCTTCTCTATCAATTTCGAGATATGCATTTTTTAATTTTTCAACTTCTTCTGGATTGTTTATACCTTCTAATTTTAATAATACCATATTTTTATGATATCTTACAGATTCTACTTTGTATAAAGTTTCTGTTTTTTTGGTTTTGACATATACTTTTTTTAAATCATCATATCTTGTTATATCATCTGTAAAAGGAACTACTTTTGCTTCTCCTTTTATTCCAAATGTATTTACAATTTGACCTATTTCAAATCTTTTTTGCATATTTGTACCATTCCTTTATCCAATAAATTCAACAGTTATTTTTTTGTCTTTTCTATTTGCAACTGCTTTCATTACTGTTCTAATTGATTGTGCAATTTTTCCTTGTCTTCCGATTATTTTTCCCATATCTCCGTCAGCTACTTTTACTTCGAAGATTATGTTTTTTTCACCTTCAACTTCTTTGATTTCTACTGAATCTTGGTCGTCTACTAAGTTCTTTATAATTGTTTCTAATACTTCTTTCACAGGATATCTCCTTTCTGAGTATTTCTTAACTACTATAATTTTTTTAAGAATAGTTATATTGCTAGGATAAGTTGATTAAAAAGGCAAAGGTGCATACGAGTGTATGTAACTGCGTTTTTAATTAACTTTGACGAAGCAAGATGGCTATTATTAAGAAAATTATGCATTTTTGATTAAAGATTTTACAGTATCAGTTGGTTGTGCACCATTTTTTATCCATTGTTCTAATTTTTCTTTGTTTAGAACTATTGTAGATGGGTTTGTCATTGGATCATAAGAACCAATTTTTTCGATGATTTTTCCATCTCTTGGAGATGTAGAATCAGCTACTACTATATGATAGAAAGGAGCTTTTTTCTTTCCTTGTCTTTGTAATCTTATTTTTACCATTATTTTCACCTCCTGAATTAGAATATATATATAAATTTAAAAATTTAATAACTAATTAATTTAGATTTTGAAGTTTTTCAAATCTTTTGGATCCATATTTTCAATGTTTTTCATCATTTTTCTCATGCCACCTTTGTTTGATTTCATTTGTTTCATCATTTTTTGTGTCATCTCAAACGATTTCATGAATTTAT
>CAKPKI010000092.1 GCA_934167135.1 uncultured Clostridia bacterium | reverse complement strand
CTGTAATACATGGAGGTCTTTGCAAGAAAATGTTGTTGGAACAGGAAAAACAAGTACAACAATAGACTAAAATAGCGAAAAATAAAAAAAATAAAAAAATTTCAAAAAAGTATTGACAATAATTAAAAAACATAGTATACTTAGTCTTGTCGAAAGACATGGTCGCTTAGCTCAGCTGGGAGAGCATCTGCCTTACAAGCAGAGGGTCATAGGTTCGAGCCCTATAGCGACCACCATGTTTTACGGCCTGGTAGTTCAGTTGGTTAGAACGCTAGCCTGTCACGCTAGAGGTCGACGGTTCGAGCCCGTTCCAGGTCGCCATTTTTTTATATATTAATATCTTATATAGATGCCTCGATAGCTCAGTTGGTAGAGCAAGGGACTGAAAATCCCTGTGTCACTGGTTCGATTCCCGTTCGAGGCACCATAAAGTTTTTCTACATGATTTTTTTGTTTCAAAAATCATGTAAAATATCAAAATAGGGTATATAATTAGGGTATTAACTAGGGCAAATATATAGATTAAAAATAAATAAAGGTGTAAAATATATAATAGAAAATGTATTATTAGATTTAATACATTTTTTATTTTTCCAATAGTATAAAATGCTATTGGTCTTTTTTTTGGAGACAAAAATGATTGAAGTAAATGAATTAGAAAATATAATAAGATTTAATAACGAAATTGTAAAATAAAATATTACAAAGAAAATTCAAGCATTAAGTAATAAGGAAGGATATGGTTTTGCGAGTAATAGATATTTTTCTAATTTATATGGAGTTAGTCAAAGCACAATATCAAGGTGGATTTCTCATTTAACAGGTATCAAGGCTTATGATTCAAAGAATAAAGTATTAAAAAGTTATAAATTTTATGATCTTTTACAAGTAGGAGGAATTGATGAATCAAAATTGGAGGTAAAAGATAAAAAACATATTATAAATTAGAAGTATCACCACAATTAATGAAACTTGACAATGTTCATGATAAAACCTCCTAATATAATTTTTATTTGTTGACGGAGGCTAATGCCTCCGAAGTATCGGACGACATTAAAAACTTACCATTTATACTTATTGTAGCAAAATTATTTGCATAACACAAAATTTTTAATAATTATTTCAATTTTTGATATAATATGATATTATATTTGTAGTAATCAGAAAATACAAAGGAGGATTTATGGACTTAAATGAATTTAAGCAGTTATTAGAAGAAACAGAAGATAAGCTAAGTATATTTGGTAGTATAGAGATTCTAAGACAATACAAAATAAATTTAGGAGAATTGTATGATACAATTCATGAATATCTTAATAACGAGGAAATTCCAAAATTGCTTGAATATCCACATTTTCAAAGATGGGATAGTAATAGAAGAAAAAGAATACTTTTAATGGTTTCGGATTCAGGAGTACTAATTGATATATTGAAAGATGAAGAAAAGTTGAAAAATTTTAAAAGTTGGGATTTAAAAGACATTATAAAAAAACTTAATGATAGTGACAAAGAAAAACTATTAAATACACCAGGTTGGTTTAAAAAATATGGATTTAGTACATATGAAATAACTGAAATTATAAAAGGAATTAATGAAGGTACAAAATACAATATTATATCAAATCCAGTATTAATTAAGAATATGTTACAGCTAAATGATTATGAAATTACAAAAATAATATCTACATTAGAGAAAGAAGAAAGCAAAGATAAGTTATTAGATATATATCAATTTGATGAATATTTACAAGTTGATGTTGCAACAACCTACAGTGATAAAGGAAAAGAAAAGTTTTTATCAAACTCACAACTTATAAAAAATAATAGAATATTAATACTAAGAAGCTTCGATATAGACAATTTAATTACATATATAAATAATTCTGAAAATGATTTATCAGATTTGGGAATATATGAAATAATTATGGGATTAGATGGAAGTCATCAAGAAGAATTTATCTCAAAATTAAACAAGACAAATTTAACACTAGATGAAAAAAGAGAAATACTTGCAACACTAAAACCAGAAATAAAGCAAAAAATTGATGTATCACAATTAGAGCCTATTTTAGAAAATTCTTTGAATATTGAAACTACGGAATATGGTGGAAAAGTTATTTTGGACTTAGCAACAGATTTAGAACAGTATAGAGGATTAGATAGACTATTAAGTGTGAATCCAACAATGTTTGATGAAAAAGAAAGAAATAGATTCAAACAATTATGTGATATTTGTCCAGAATTAACTGTTAATAGTACATTAGATAGTAAAGAAAATGAAGAAGAATTGAAAATAGAGAGACCTTCAACAGTGAGTGAATATATTGAAGCAGAAAAATGGGTTGATAAGGTACTAAAGTTATTGAAACCAGAGTATACAAATATGCAAAAAATTGCAATTATTGATAATGAAATTGGAAAAAGAATTAGTTATAGTCCAGATTTTGATACAGAGGTCTTTAACAGTTCAGATTGTAGAGCTTTATATACAATAATTAGTTCTGGATATGGCGTTTGCAATGGAATTGCCAGGGTTGAGCAATATTTGTTTGAAAGAGCGGGATTAGATATAGAATGTGAGATTATAGCTAGTAGTACACATTCATTTATAAAATTGAAAGATGTAGAATTCGAATTAGATAATGGAGAAACAGTGGTAGGGACTACAATATTAGATCCAACTTGGAATTTAACTGCTCATAGATTTGGTGGAAGACCAGATAATTTTTGTATGAGTTATGAAGAAGCAAGAAAAAAAGATATAGATATTGATGGAATTGATCACCAATGCCATAAGAATGATGAAGAACTGAGTGATGCTAAATTTAACTTAGATGAATCTAGTTTAAGAAACTTATTTAAGAGTGTTGGGCTGGCTGAAAAAGATGGTGATTTTCCCATAAAATATTTAATAAATGAATCAGATAAATTACATCAAACATATGCAAATGATCCTCTTAAAAATATTGAGGAACAATTTGCATTACTACAAAAAGTATGCCCAGAATTTGCTAGTTGCCAAAATTCAACAATGTCAATTTTACAGAGTCCACTTTTAGATAATGAATATCTAAAATATAAAAGATGTGTAGTCAATAGAGTATATGATAGGTTAGATAAAGACAAAAGACCTATTACATTTGTATATATTAATTTTGGAGGATTAAGAGAAAAATTTTATTATGCGGATAAAGGTGCATTTATAGATACCCCTAAAAAGGAATTTTTGGAAAAATTTGAATGTTACGAGGCTGATTTAGAAAAAAGTAATGGAATTAAACCTTGGGAACAATCTGAAGAAACTAAAGTAAATACCAATTTAGCCCAAAGTTCGGGAACCATAATCGCACATGAAGAGGAGGAAGAAAGATGAATGTAATAAAAAAAATATTTTCTTTAATACAAAGAATTTTCAATAAAGAAGAAACAAAAATGATAGAAGCTACTACTCAACATCATAATAACCATAAAAAATCTGAATTTGTGGAATCATTGAAAATAGCAAAAGTTAGGAAAAAGAATAAAGTTGAAACATTAGTATGTGATGGAGATGGCTTAGGTATACAAAAGAAAATAACATATTAAAGTTTTATAATAATAATGCCTAAAAAAAGAGAAGGGCAGTATTTAAAATGATAAAGTAAAATAAAAAAGAAAAACGGTAGTCGTAGTGATTACCGTTTTTTTGAGCGAATATAGGAAAAAATGAGAAATTATAAACTCTAACAATACACCTGAATAAAGCAATGTCTATAATATGTAGATATTGCTTTTAATATCAGTAATTAAAGTTTAGAATTAATACATTTTTAAAGTATCTTCAATAACATAGGATACTGGCAAAATGTCTTCATTATCTGTTTCAATTTGGAAATTAGTTTTATTATTTTCGTCTTTATAAACAGATACTACAATATCACCCAATTTTTCCATATAAACACCCCTTTTCTTATGAATAAAAACATAATACCATAAATATGAAAAAATGTCAAATAATGTTAAAAATAAAATTTATATGTTCGCTTGTTTTTTAAGAAAAAATGTTATATAGTATTAAGCAGAGAAAATTAAAATCAAAAAATAATGAAATAATATGATGAAATTCCTTGCTATTTTTAAAATTCTAGTGTATGATATATTGGTAGATAATATAGGAATTAAGTGAAAGGAAAGGGAAAAATATGAAAAAAGTAGTTGCAATAATGATATTACTAATGATGACGGTAATATGTGGATATAGTCAAGTATATGCAGCAACAGACATAATAGATGAGAAAAACGAAAGTCAGCTAGTACAAATAAAAGAAAATTCAGCCAAAACATTGGAAGAATATAAACAAAAATACGGTTCTGATGCATATGGGTTAACAGCATATATATTAAACTTAATAAGAATATATAGTATACCATTATGTTTTTTAGGAATTGCAGTAAGTGCAATATACCAATACATCATAGGAATAAGAAAACTAGACACACAAGAAAAAGGGTTAGTAATGATGATATCATTCGTAACTATATTAGTAATATGCCAGATTTTACCACTTGCATTTGGGATTGTTGTAAAATTTGGAAGGGGGTAACAAATGAAAGTTTTATTTGCAGTAAGTAATGAAAATACGTCACAAGCTATAATAAAAAAATACCAAGCGGAGTATAAACAAATAATATCATATAAAAATGTTTATTACTTTAATGCAATATTAAAAGAATTACAAAGAGATAAAACATATGATAGAATAGTAATAAGCGAAGATTTAGAGCAATATGTTAATACTGATTATGAACAAATGGACAAATTTTTATTTGATAGACTAGATAGCATTAGTGACGAAGCATCAAACACAAGCGGAGAAAACATTCCAATAATATTAATATGTACAGAAAGAAGAAGTAAATCAGAACAAATACTAGTAAAATTATTTGGAATAGGAATTTATGATGCATTATTAGGTAATGATAGAAGTACAAGTGAAGTATGTAAACTAATAAAAAGACCACGTTCAAAAAAAGAAGCAAAAATTTACTATAAAATAGATACAGATGATGTAACATATGAAAAAGACGATGAAAATGATGTAAGTGAATTAGAAATACAAAACATATTAGCACACTATAAAAGAATTGGAAATGACGAAGAAAAATATGTTGAAAGTTTTGATAGTATTGCAAGTCAATACAATGACACGCAATTAAAAGTAATAAGTAAATGCTTACCATTGAATGTAAGAGCAGTATTAGAAGAAAAATCAGAAAAATATCAAGAAGTAAATTCATATAGTAATAAAATATCAGACCAAGTAAGACTAGAAAAAAGAGAAGAAAAACTTGGAACAAGTGAAGTATTATTAAAAAGTAGTAAAACAAAGAAACCAAGTGGTCCAGTAGTAATACCATCTACAATAGGGTTAAACAAGAAAAAAATACTTATAAAGCAAAATAAACCAACAACTTTACAAACAACACAGCAAGTACATCAAGCACCAGTACAATCACAACAAACACATCAAGCTTTAAAATTACAACAAATGCGTCAAGCAACATTGCAACAACAAAATCAGCCAATAAATAGACAAGTACAATCAATGGGAATGAGCAATATGATAGAAGAACCAGAAAACCAGCCAATGGAAGTACAACCAGTTAAACGTGGTAGAGGAAGACCAAGAAAAAATCCAGTAGAACCAGTAGTAGAACAACCAAAAAGAAAAAGAGGAAGACCAAGAAAAAATCCAATAGAAGAAATACCAACTCAACCAATAGAAGAAACAGCTGAAGAAGAAATGATATTACCAGGTTTTGGAGGAAATGAAGAAGAAACAACATTACCAGGATTTGGAGGAAACGAAGAAGAAGTAACATTACCAGGTTTTGATAATAGTGAACAAGCAATGGAATTACCAGGATTTGAAGATAATGAACAAGAAACAGTATTACCAGGATTTGAAAATGAAGAAGAAGCAATATTGCCAGGTTTTGCGGAAGAAAAAATTGATGACCAATATACAGATGTATTAAACAATTTGAGAATGTCAAACGAATATGATGTACCTGAAAAAGTAAAAAAAGAGGAAGAGCAATATCCAGAACTTGATATATCAAGAATAGCGAAGCCAAACCAAAAATTAGTAGCATTTGTAGGGACTAGCAAAAATGGAACATCATTCTTAGTAAATAATATGGCAGAAATATTATCATCAAATGGAATAGATACAGCTATACTAGATTTAACACAAAATAGAAATGCATTTTATATATATACAAAAAATGAAGATGAACTTAGAGAGCAATCAAACCATATAATGAGTAATCTAAAAGCAAGAAAAGCAAATGGAATACATGAACACAAAAACCTTACAATATATACAACACCATTTGAAAAAGATGAAAATATGCAAGCAGTTGAACCAATAATTGAAACATTACTAGAAATACACACAGTAGTATTAATGGATTGTGACTTTTCAACACCAATGAGATATTTTAAATATGCACAAGAAATATATTTAGTACAATCAATGGATATATTAACAATACAACCACTTACAGCATTTTTAAGAGATTTAAAATCAAAAAACATTTTAGATGAGACAAAACTAAGAATTATTTTAAATAAAACAGTGAGAATAAGAGGAATAAACGAAAAAACGATAATTGGAGGAAACTTGCATGAAAAAGCTTATCGCATTGGCGCTTTCTTTTGTGATGGCGCTCAGCCTGGTCGCCTGCGGCAGCAAGCAGGACGATTCGCAGACGC
>CAKPKI010000091.1 GCA_934167135.1 uncultured Clostridia bacterium | reverse complement strand
GCTATAAACAATCCTATAATTCCAATACATATTCCATCAATAGAATATGTGGCAGATAATAGTAAAGCTATAGGCAACATATATATTATGAAAAATATTTTTTTCTTATATGGCAATATTTTTAAGATAATTGTTACAATTATTCCATACGCAATTAAATTAAATATTCTTCCAACAATATATACATCTGCAATACTCCCTCCTAGTATAGTTGCTAATCGAATTCCTATTGCTGATGGTATATATAAAATGAAATTATAATCTGCTGGTGAAGAACAAATATAATAATATTCATTCTCTTTACTATTTCCCCAATCATTTGTTAAATTTGGAATATATTTTTCTTTAAAAAATTTAGCATACGAATTTATATCACAACTAAACATTATATTATTAAATGCTGGCTCATTTAATGGATTTTTACTATAACTTATATTTCCAAATGCCATATTAATAGCAGACATTGAATGTTTCTTTTCATCTAAACAATGATGAAAACTAGTTGTTATTGAAAATAGCATTCCTATTGTAGATATTATTACAATTACATTTTTGATATAATCCTCTGAAATATATGTTATCACTAATGTCCCCATCAAAGCAAAAATCATTACTAATACAATTTTATAAATTGAATTCCATTTTAATATAGAATATGTAAGCAAAAATATTACACTTATCACAAAAATAATAAATATTATTTTTTTCCACTTTATTCCCTTTGTAACATTAGGAATAAATTTATCTATATTTTTATACAGTATTATTATAAATACTAAGTATAAACTGATTCTACAGAAATTTATATTATTTATTTTACAAATACCTACTTCATATAAAATCATACTAAACATGAAAATTATTATTGTTAATAATTTTATTAATAAATTATCTTTCTTCACTTTTATTTACACCTTTAATATTATATTTATTTAAAAAAATTTATTATTGCTCCTACTATATTAGCATTAAAAAAAACTATAAGTATTGGATATATTAAATTTACATTTTTTAATTTTATATATTTTTCCTTTCCACACATACATAATAATACTAATATAACAACTGGTATAAAATATCTTCCCTGTATTCCTTTTACTATATCTGTTCCAACTCCAGAATGTCCTACATATAATGCTGTTAATGTTAATACAAATATTATTAAAAATGTACCTATAAAAACCAATTTATCTCCTATTTTTAATTCTTTATCATTCTTTTCCAAAAATGGTGAAAACAATAACATTATAAAATATATATCTAACCAAATTCTTTTCACTCCTATATCCATCCATCCTAAACTAAATCCCATAAACCATAGATAATAATTTTCAATATTTACATCAATAGTATTACATAATACTTTAATATAAGAAATTGGATGTGTTAGTATAAATTTTATTTGTTCAACTGAATTTATATTATTTTGTATTGCATATATATCTTCTGTTGCCTCTCCCTTTGGCTCTAATAATATCCATAAAACTCCAACTACCAATCCAACTACAATTGTAGCTATTATAAATTTTATTTTTTCGTTCTTTGTCAGTTCTTTCCCTTTAATTAAAATTATAGATATCAACACAATAGGGAAATATACTATCTTTTGAACTGATACAAGTGCAGCCAAAGCAATATATAAAATCTTATTTTTTTTATTTATTTTTTCTTTATAGTATAAATTTAGTGTATATGCTATAAACAACAATATAGTTGAATTTGTAATACTATCCGCAGACAATGATATTGCTTGATGTACAGACATTGGTATTAGCAAATATGTCATTAATAATATTTTTCCAAATGGCATTATTTTTATAGCATAATATCCACATATTAAAAATATAATAAAATTCACTATTCTTGCTAAATATAGTACAATAATTCCATTTATATTAAATATTCTTCCAATTAAAAACATAATAGTATTAGGAAAATATAATGTTGGAAAATATGAATACGCAGGATTATCAACCTCTACTTTATTCTCATAGTTTGTATCTTTTTTTACTTCTTCATTTAACTTGTTATATTTATTTAATGTTTTATGATTATTTTCTACAAAAAAGCTAGGAATATTAGATTTTATTAAGTTTTTTTCATTTGTCTTTGTAAATAAAATTCCTTCCGAAATTTCATAGCTTCTGTAAATATGTGCATTTTCATCTGGTGCATATGTAGGAATTAGAAATATTAGATATGCCATTCCTATTGGTATTGCTATCGCTAGAAATATTTTTTCTATTTTATATTTATCTTTTAAAATTGCATATATAATTGTTCCTAGTGCCAACCCGCCTGTAATTCCACATATAATTAGATAAAATTTTGAATAATATCCTTCGTATACTTTAGTAGTCAAAAATTTATAGAAAAATGTCATAAAAATTCCTATAATAAAAAATTCTATTATAAAAATAAACTTTGCAAAGAACCTTTTTATTTTTGATAAATTTTCTCTAATTACTAGCATTTCTTTTTCATCATTCATTTTATTCTCCTATTTTCTCTTATATTTTTCTAAAACATTTCTAGTAGCTTGAATATAAGCATATCCATAATTTCTGTCAGGTTCTAAACAAGCCCCTTCTGCCCATTCGTTCCAAGCATTTACAAATATCATTTTATCATCAAGTTCATCATTTTCTAATGTTTCTTTTACTAAATCCTCTAACCATGTTTCATACAATTTTGGTGTTGAGCCCCAGAATATATCTGGTGTAAATTGTCTTCTTGGTGAGTTATCCCAAGCTGGAAAAATTCCTCTATATAATTTATGGTCAAATGGTCTTAAATAAGTTTTCTCATCTACCATTCTCTTATAATCATATACAACTCCTTTAAAGTTTTTATTAAAGAATTTTAATTGATTATTCATTACTTTAATTTCCATTCCAAATGGTGGAAATTCAACAAATCCATCAAATATATTTTTATATTCATCTGTTATATCAAATGTTTTTACTCCCATTATATAAGCTTCACCAATACCAACTTCTCTTAAATAATTTCTCCAGTTTTCAATCATTATTTTAACATTAGGTATTAATGTTGGTTTATATACTATAATTAATGGCTTTCCATCTATCTTTATATATCTTTCATCTCTAATATATTTTTCCATATCTTTTATACAATATATTAGTTTTTCTTCCTCATAATTTTGAGCCATTAATATTTCTTTATCTCCACCATCCCATCTCTTAGACCAGTTTTCATTAGCCCAATTTATACAGAAATTAATATCTAAGTCTTTATTTTCTAAAATGATGTCTAGTGGTTTTTCCATCAATCTGTGTCTATCAAACCAATAATAATATATTGACCATCCATATATCCCATATTGTTTTGCAAGTTCTATTTGCTTTTTTATATTTTCTTTTTGTGATAAATCATAAAAACCTATATCATGAGGCAATTTAGGTTGCATTTGTCCTACAAAATGTGGAAATGCTTTTGTTACATTATTCCATTCTGTAAATCCTTTTCCCCACCATTCATCGTTTTCTTTAAATGAGTGATATTGTGGCAAATAATGTGTAATTATTTTCACATCCTTCTCTGTTTTTTCATAAGGCTTTTCATTGTAAGGAACAAATGTTGACTTTTTCTCAGGTTTCTCAAAGTTGTCATACATTTGATCTACTAATTTCTTATAATCTTCTATATTAACATCATAATTATATTGTAGTCCACCATTTGCTTCCATTTGTTTTTTATTTCTATAATTATGTATTGGTGCATATACTTTTGGAAGGTATGTTTGTAATATTTTTTTTGCTAATTGCTTCATTCCTATTTTCTCCTTAAATAACTTTACATTTATAACATAAAAAATTCTATATATATGTGCAAATAACGGATAATTGTACATTAATGAAAATTGTTTTATATACTTGTCATCTTCATATCTATATAAATTTTTAAATGGTTTCTTACTTTTTAAAACAATAAATTTTACATTTAATATTGATTTTAAATATGTTATTCCATCATTTATAATAGGCTCTAATTCTGGGTTTAACACATCCATTCTCTTTTTTAATACTTCTAATATTTGTATATGATTTGTTATTAAATGTCTTCTTAATCCTCTTGTAAATTTAAAAATTGTCTTAGTTGTTACATATCCAATTTGATTATTTCCATGTTGTCTGTATTTTATCAAAGGTGTTTCTATATACCCAATTTCTCCACATGATCCAGCAACTAATCCTATCCACCAATCGTGCACTATTGGATATCCTGGTAATGGCAGTAATTTTTCTATTAGTTTACTATTAACAATAGTTGTACATCCAGTTATACAGTTTGTCATTAAACAACTTCTGTAATCTCTACTTTTTTTTATTTTCTCTTTTATATTATAATCTGGCCAATATTCCCACATAGATGGATGTATAGTATTTAAATTTTTATCTACAACTTCTAGATCAGAACAAACTAAATTTAACTTTTCTGATGTTATCTTTTTGTATGATTCTTCAACTTTATTAGGTAACCAAAAATCATCTTGATCTGATAACATAAAATAGTCTGATGTAACAAAACCCAATAATTTTTCAAAGTTTTTATTATATCCTAAGTTTTTATCATTTTTAATTATTTTTATTCTACTATCTTTCTGAGCATATTCTTCTAGTATTTTCCATGTGTTATCTTTTGAACAATCATCACAAATAATTAAATTAAAATTTTTAAATGTTTGATTCAAAATGCTATCAATTTGTGGTTTTAAATATTTTTCTCCATTATAAGTCGCCATTAATATGTCTACTTTCATTATTTGCTACATCCTTTCTTTTAATTAAACATTTACTGTAAATAGTTTGCCTTTTTCAAATTTTAAATTTACATTATAATTCGGATCTGGAGTGCTTAATTCATTTTTCCATTTTTCAAAAAACTCATTTTTTCCAGTCTTATTCGTAATTTCTAATGCCTCTAATTCAATATGAGGATTTATTACATTTAGTTTATTACAGTTCTTATATAATGAAAATGATAAATCTGCCATAGCATCACTATAATCCATTTTCTCATTTAACTGTCCAATTTTTTCAAGATTACTTCTATTTATCATTATACATTCTGATTTAATAATTGAATAGTTTTGAACTACTGCCCCTCTAGTAATATACCCAAAGCTTCCTGCAACATCAATATAATCCAAATATCCTATTTGGTCTTTATCTTTACCATATACTGTTCCATTGTATTGTGAACTTGTATATTTATATATAATTCTTGGTGAAATAACTCCAACATCACCTCTTTGTATAAATCCTAATAATTGTTCTATAAAATCTTTTGTTTTTATATCTTGTATATCTTTAACAAATACTATTTGCTCACTATCTGTTTTTTCAACTAGTTTATTTAATGTTTTTATAATATCTTTTGTTTCTATTTCTATACTAGATTTTACTTTTGGCATATTTGCCAATTCGTTATAACCTTGTTTTTCTTTAATTTTATTTGTTACTATTAAATTAATTTCAAAGTTCTTATATGTAATTTGTTCTATATCCTGTTTTAATTTATTTAAATCAATTCTTTCGTCTTGTAGATATAATAACATATTTACTTTAGAATCTTCTTTTCTTTCATATACTGCTCTATTTCTTACAATAGCAACTCCAAATTCCATCTTTCCCTGTGTCAAGCCTTTTCTTTTTAGATGTTCTTGTACTGCATTTTTTCCAGCCTCAAAACAATATGGCTTTGCTTCTGCACTTCCTGCTGTTGATGTTGGACATGCTCTCCAATGATACAATATTTTAGGTATATGAACTACTTTCTTTGCATTTTCTACTGCTCTTAGAATTAAATCATAGTCTTGACTACCATCAAATTGTTCATTAAATCCTCCTAGTTTATCCATTAATTCTTTTTTAAATATACTAAAGTGACAAATGTAATTGTAACTAGTAAATGTATCAAAAGAATAATCCGGTTTAAAATTAGGTTCATATCTAGTTTTCTTGTTTATATCCACAAATTTATCTTCATCTGTAAAAAGATATTCTACTTCTGGATTTTCATTTATAGCTTTTACTATTTCATATAAGGAATTAAATGGTATTAAATCATCATGATCCAATAAAGCTACATAATCTCCTGTTACCATTTTTAAAGCTTCATCTGTATTTCCTGATATTCCCTTATTTTCTTTTAGAATTTTATATTTTATCCTGTTGTCTTTATTAGCTATAGTTTCCACAAAACTTAATGGTTCTGTACTCCCATCTGCAAAACATAATTCCCAATTAGAATATGTTTGTTTTTGTACATATTTTATTAATTCTAGAAGATATTTTTTGGGAGTATTATATAATGGTACAACTATGCTTATTTTAGGAGCATAATTAAATTTGTAATTTCTTTGTTTCTTTAATTCTTGACTTGAAGGTGTATTTTGCTTTATCCATTTATAATATTCACTTTTTTCTTCATTGTAAAAGTGTTTTTTTACTTTTGTAATAAATCCACTTATTCCATCTTGTTTTAATGAATTAGTTACTTTTTTTACTATATTCATAAAATTCCACATTCCTTTTCTACTTTTTTATAATTTTTTTTATATTTGATATTCCTTTAACAATTTTCCAACTTCTTGAACCATAAATTCCGTCTAATTGGTTCTTTAATTCTTTATTTTCATTTGTCAAATAATATATTTTCCCATTTAATATTTCATTTTGTTTTACTTCGTTTTCTAAATTTTTCATAAGTTCTACTTTTTGATTTGAAATACTTTTATTCTCATTTGTTAGTTTTTTATTTTTATCTTCTAAAATATAATTATCATAAATTGGATTTTTGTGTTTTCTTTGATAAAAGCTAAATATTTTTTCATCCATTATTTCTGTCCCTATTTTTCTATCTAATTCTTCAAATAAAGGAATATATTCTTTTATTTTCATTTTTTCATATAACTGATATTCTTCTATTTTATTTCTTAATTTTTCTATATTAACAATACTTCTATATACTAAAA
>CAKPKI010000090.1 GCA_934167135.1 uncultured Clostridia bacterium | reverse complement strand
GAGGAGTATTTTATGAATATGTTAGAGGTTTCCTGATGACTGCATTTACATTAATAATACAATTGGCATTAATGAATTTATCAATTTTAGTAACAATAAATGGACATCTTATTTATGCTATTGCAATAGCGATGATATCAGTAAATACACCAATGATATTATCAAAATATTTAGTAAGACCAAATGGAAGTATTATAAATTCAGCAGGTAATACAATGAGAAATTTAAGAGCATTGACACCTAGATTAAGAAGGAGGAGATAAAAATCGAAACTTTACAAGAAATAATAAGAGTTTTTAGAAATGTTGGTATTGCTATTGGAAGTGTAACATTTATTATTTTATTAATAAAAATGAGTGTAGAACCTGATAATAAAATGAAATATATAAAATTAGCAAAAAATACAATTATTGCAAGTATATTAATAACAGTATCATTAAGCCTTTTGGAGATTCCAAAAAGCTATTTTGGGACACCAATAGGAATTGCAGATGAGGGAACGAGTGATATTACATTTGCAAAAATAGAAGATAAAGATTGTCAAAATAGAGAAGTTGTAAATATAGATGGCAAAAGGTATGTTGTAACAGATTCTAATAAAACAATAGCATCATTAACGGATAATGAGAACTTGCACGAGGCATTTGGATTGTATTCTTCGGCAAAAGTAATTGAAAATGTAAGTTATTTGAGATTATTTAATGATTGTCAAGGATTTTGGAAAGGATATTATGCTGATATAGCCTATTATAGAGATTCAGATGGATTTATTTTTCCAACGAATTTTACATATCAAGATTATATAAATCATAAAGAAAATAATTCATTTGGACGGAGGAGCAGGAGGTGGTGGCATTAGATGAAAAAAACTATAAAAATACCATCGCAAATCAAGTTGCAAACTGAATTTTTTGAGGGATATGGTATGACTGAATTAATTAAAAGTAGTATTGTTTTAGTTATATCGAGTATAATTGCTTATTGTATATACAAGATAACAAAAACAACTCTATTAGCAACATTTTTAGTTATAGGAAGTACAACAATTTCAGTTGTATTTGTTACTAAAAATAGAAGTGGTTTTTCTTTAATGGATAATATAAAAAATATTGTGAAATATGAACTTATGCAAAAAGGGTATAAGTATGAAAGAGGGAATTTTAATAAAAGAGAATAAATCATTAAATGAATTTTTAAATATTAAAAAAATTGAAGATAAATTTTTATATACATTAGATAAACAAATAATTTCTTTTATAAGGGTATATCCAATAAATACGGAATTATTTTCAGAAGATGAACTTATACAAAAAATGAATATTTCAAGTGTAGAGTTTAGTAATGAAGAAGAACCATATACTATTTTCGTAATTCCTAGAAAAGTGGATATTGCAGATTTTATAAAAGAGCAAGAAGAATTAAAGAAGAAATTAAAAGATGAGACAAGTATAAGAATTGTTGAAAAAAGAATTATAGCAACACATGAAATGGTTGCAAATAAAAATATTATTGAAAATGAATTTTATCTTTGCTTATGGGAAAATGCATCAGATAATTCTGAAGGAAAATTAGAGAAAAGAGCAATAAATTGGAAGAATAGATTAAAACAATGTGATTTAGAATCAGAAATATTAGAAAAAACAGAAATAATATTATTGATAAAAAGTTTTACAATTCCAGAATTTGCTCGAAAGGAGAGTGTAGATTATGATGATTGCATCATAAAAATAAGGAGAAAGAGTGTTAGAAATAAATAAAATTTACAATATGGATTGTATGGAGGGAATAAAACTATTAGATGACAATAGTATTGATTTAGTAATAATAGACCCACCATATAAATTGAGTTTAAGTAAATTAAAACATCCATCAAGTTACAATAGTTATGCAAATGACTTATTAGATTTAAAGGATGGATTTGATTTAAAAGTATTGGATTTATTAGTTCAGAAAATGAAAAAGATAAATATATATATTTATTGTTCAAAAAGACAAGTAAAAGAATTGCTAGAATACTTTATGAATAAGGCTTGTAATTATGAATTATTGACATGGCATAAAATGAATCCAAGTCCATTAACAAATAATAATTATTTGCCTGATACAGAGTATGTGGTATTTGCTCGAGAGAAAGGAGTAAGGTTACAAGGAAATTATCATACTAAAAGAAAATATTATATTTCAGGTACAAATCAAGTTGATAAAAAGAAATGGAAACATCCAACAATAAAGCCAATACCATTTATAGAAAATCATATAATAAATTCAAGTAATGAGGGAGACTTAATTTTGGATTGCTTTGCTGGGAGTGGAACAACTTTAGTTGGAGCAATAAATCAAAATAGAAATTTTATAGGGTTTGAAATAAATGAGGAATATTATGAAATTGCACAAAGAAGAATAAAAGAAGCATTAGAGATAAAGGCAGGTGCAAACAAATGAAAAAAAAAGAAACAGATTATAATTTAATAGACTTAATTACACCTACAGGAGGATTGACATTTGAAAGAAATAAAATATATTTTGGAAGTAGATATTGCAAAGTATATACAATTGTTCATTACCCATCAAATATAGAATTAAAGTGGTTAGGAAATTTAGTTAGAAATATTGGAGCAATATTTTCTATAAATATTGAACCTATTGATAATGCGGAATTAATTGACTCATTAGATGCAAGAATAAGAGATGCTTCAGGGTTATTACAAATATCCAAAAATGAATCAAGTAGACAAATTAGAGAAAAAGAAATACACGAGGCAAGTGAGATTATAAACAGAATGATACAAAACAATGAGGTGGTATCTTATCTAACAATATATATTCTAGTTTCTGCAGATGAACAAGAAGAATTAAAACAAAAATGTAAAGAAGTTGAAAATGAAGTACAACATCAGAAATTGAAAATTAGAAATCTTACAAATTATTTGCAAGTTGATGGGTTTAAAGCAGTAGCACCATTCTTTACAATTCAAACTGAATTAAGTAAGAAATTCAAAAGAAATATATTAACAAGTTCTTTTACAGGAGGATTTTTATTTAATACTGAAACTTTTATTGATAAAAATGGGTATTACTGGGGGATAAATCAAAATGGAGGAATTATTATTTTTAACTTATGGCAACAAGATATAATGAGGGGCAATAGTAATATGTTTGTAGTTGGAAGTTCAGGTTCTCGGAAAAAGCATGGCTGTAAAGCATATGATATTAAACGAAGTTCCTACAACAAAAATTCTAATAATAGATGTAGAAAATGAATATAATTACTTATGCAAAAATTTAAATGGTAAAGTAATAGAGTGTGATGGCATAGATAGTGGAGGAGTTCTAAATCCATTACAAGTAAGAGTAAATAGGGATGATGAAATAGGAAAAAATGCATTATCATTACATTTTCAATTTTTAGAAACATTCTTTCAAATATTATATCCATCATTAACAGAAATTGAATTTTCAAAATTAGATTTAATATTTGAACAGTTATATGCTAAATTTAATATTACTAAAGAAACAGATATTTCAAAATTAAAAAATACAGATTTTCCAATTCTAGAAGATTTGTATTTTTTTATTGATAATGAAAATAAGAAGAATCAAGATGCAATATATGAAAAATTATTAGCATTAATTAGACCAATTTGTGTAGGACAAGCATCTAGTATATGGAATGGCTATACAAATATTGAAATAGATACAAGAATAACAACATTTAATACATCAACAATGCAAAAATTTCAAATTCAATATAAAAGAGCACAGTATTATAATATTTTATCTTATGCTTGGGATATTTTAAGCAAAGATGTTAACGAAAGGACAATGTTAGTAGCAGATGAGTGCCATATATTGATAGATCCTAATATTCCACAGACATTAGAATATGTTAGATACATTAGTAAAATGGCAAGAAAACATAATTCTTCAATTTGCGTAATTTCACAAAGTATTGAAGATTATCTTAATGAAAAAATTAGATTATATGGTCAGAGTTTATTGGCAAATTCTACAAATAAATTATTTTTTAAATGTGATGGAAAAGATTTAAAAGATATAGTTAATATATTTAATCTGACAGAACAGGAGGAGAAAATGATACTAAATGCAAAAGTAGGAGAGTGTTTGTTTATGTGTGGCACAAGAAAATTATATATGATTTTTAAATTATTTAAATATGAACTTGAAATGATAGATTCTAAATTTATAAAGGGCAAAAGCTATGAGTAGGTTGCTAAGAATTGCTATTGGAATTACAATTTTTATATTACTTTTAGGCTGTTCTTATTTAGAATTATTTGGAACGAATAAAAATAGTAATTCTGAATCTAATATAACACAAGATACTGAAATAAAACAAGGAGAAATTATATATAAAGGAAAACTAGCAATGCCAATAGAAAATTTTATTACTATAACAAGTAAATTTGGATACCGAGAGGGGCATGGAATAGTACATTCAAATCATACAGGAATTGATTTGTGTGGAAGTGCAGGAAGTAGAATTATGGCAGTACAAGACGGAGAAGTAACTCATGCAGGATGGCAAAATGGTTATGGAAATTGTGTGGAGATAAAACATACAGATGAGCAAGGCAATATCTTTTATAGCTTTTATGGACATATGAGAGATAATTCTATTAGTGTTGAAAAAGGACAAAATGTAGTTACAGGTCAAATAATTGGTATTCAAGGAAGTACAGGAAATTCTACAGGAGACCATTTGCATTTTGAAATAAGAACGGATTCAGGATCAAATAAATATGCTATTAATCCTGTTCCATATTTATTTACGGAGAAAGAAGGTTAAAAAAATGAAAAGAAAAAAATATAATTCATATAAACTATATACAAGAGAAGAAATGTCAGAAATAGCAAAAAAAGAAGGCTTTTTATTTGTTGAAACATCAAATGGTGATAATTATGAGATTAGAAAAAGTGATGTAGCAGATTTTATTGTATTAGAAGCTGAACGATGTGGACATCATGTTGATATAGAAATGTATGTACCAAATCCATACATACAAGAGCCTTTTGTTTCTACTTATGGATATTTCTTAAATAGAATAAATCAAAAATTTAGAGAAGAAATTATCAAAAGATTAGTAGAATTACAAACTACAGATGTTAAGCCAAACAAAGTAAAAGTTTTTGACAATGATATTCTTTGCCAGATGTCATTAGAAGAATTAGGCGAAGAAGAAGGAAAAACACTACAATATGATAAGTTTTATAAAAAATATTATCAGCAACACAAAATAGAGGAATCAGAAGAACTGGAGGCAGAATAATGGATAAAAACAAGAAAGAAATGTTATGTTATTTGGCTATATGTGTTGTTCTAATAATAATCGTAATATTAAATAATGTGTTTTGGAAATTAGGAAAGGAAACAAACAATAAAATTGAAAATAATATTGATTACTTGGAATCTAACAATGTAATTTATAATGTGCCTTATGAGGAGAAGGTACTGGATTAGGAGGGAAAAATATGTTAAGTTACATTGCAAGTAATTCTACTGCTGAAATAATAAAAAATGTTTGCAAAGAGCAAAGCATTACTATATTAAATCAAGAAGTAGAAGAAATAGATTTTTTACAATATATAAAAGAAACAAAAGTAAATTTTAAATTAATAAAGTATATTATTATTGATTTAAAAAGTTTAAAAGGAACAGAAGAAAATATTATAAATAGTATAAGTTACTTTTATGAGGTATATCCCAATATAAGAATAGTAATTTTAGCAAGCGGATATGATGAGCAAAATGTTATTTTAACTACTTTGTATGAAAAAGGAATTTATAATATTATAAATTCAGTTGAATTAGAAAAAATTAAAATCGAATTAAAGAAATCATTAGAAGCAGACGGACTATCAAAAAAAGATAGTAGAAAATTCAAAAAAGCTGAAATTATAAAGGCAAAAAAGAGTAGTAAGTTGAGAAAATATATTCCAAAATTAAAAGTACAGGATAAAGGTAGAAAATTGAATAATGAAATTGTAGAAAAAACACAAGTTAACAATACAAGTGTTTATTTTTTTACACTTCTAATTCAGGCAGTTAATAAATTATTAGAAATCTTAGGAACAGCTATTATATTTGGATTAACATCATTAGGGCTTACTATCATTTTTAATGAATCATTGAGGAATATTATATTACAAATGTTAGGTTTGAAATAGGAAAGGAAAAACATGGGATATCTGAATTATTTAAAGATTGCAGTAACTAAAAGAGACTTTAGAAAATTAGAAGATTTACAAATGAAAATGAAATATGATTTATTGTATGATGCTGATATACATGAGTATAAGGAAAACAACATAGAGTGTGTATTTATTGAATTAGATTGTATAGAAGATTGTGCAGAACTTGATATATTTAAAGAAAATTTAAATAAATTAAAAGATGGATATGTGCTTTACAGAGCAGGAGATTTAGAATGGGATGAAGAATTTAGAAATGCATCTGAATTGCCTGAATTAATGAAAATTTTTAAATTAAAAAAAATAATAAACCAAGAAGATATGACTCAAGAAGATGAAGAGGAATTATAGTATTTTAAACATTGGGGTTAAAATAAGAAAGGAAAATGATGGGAACTTATAGTACAGTAATGATTGCAGTAACCAAAAGGGATTTTAAGAAAATTGAAAATGACCAAGTAACATTGCCTGGAAATATGATGTCAGATGTTGATAAACAGGAATATAAGAAAAATGGCATAGATTGTGTATTTATGATGTGGGAATCTATAAGATACTATAAAGAATATGAAGAAGTTCAAGTACTTGAAAAAAGTTTAAGAAAATTAAAAGATGGATATGTATTTTGCAGGCTCGGAGAAGAAATTGAAGATATAGATTTCAGAAAAAGATCAAAGTTGCCTGAATTGATGACGGAATTTGATTTTATAAGAAAATTGAGTCGAAAACTAAATAAAGAATTAAAAAAATGGGAGGAAAATGAATTTGAATAAATTGAAAGTTTTAGGATTAAGTATGTT
>CAKPKI010000089.1 GCA_934167135.1 uncultured Clostridia bacterium | reverse complement strand
AGAAATCAGTTGCTATTTAAGCAGTAAAAATACAACAGCAGAAAAATTATTAACATACACAAGAAAGCACTGGCAAGTGGAAAGTTTTCACTGGTTATTAGATATGAATTATAATGAAGATAATAATAGAGTAGTAAATACAAATTCACAAAAATGTTTAAATATAATAAGAAAATATTGTATTTCAATTATAAAAAAATATATAGATAATCATAATGTAAAGAGAAAAACAATAATAGCTAATATGAGAAAGTGCCTATTAAATGAGGCATTTCTCATTGAAGTATTAGCTTATTATTGTAGTTCAATATAGCAATCACATCTTTACATAATTTTGTAATATGATTAAATTCCCCTGTAAAATATAAATAAATTGTAGTAAATTTTTGACTTTAATGTTATAATAATAATAACTTTTTTGAAAGGGTGGTAAAAGTGGATAATATAAATTTAATGGAATATTGGCTAAATAGTGCAGA
Source organism: uncultured Clostridia bacterium (assembly GCA_934167135.1). GTDB lineage: Bacteria > Bacillota > Clostridia > TANB77 > CAG-508 > CAG-269. The sequence goes on along the minus strand of CAKPKI010000089.1, from coordinate 6,575 downwards.
TAGAGATTATGAAATAATGAAAATAATGTTTGAAAATAAAAGAAATACATGGTGTCTATTTTTAGGACATTTAGTTATAGAAAAATTATTAAAAGGATTGTATTCAAAAAATAATGAAGAAAACCCATACACAATAAAATCTCATAATTTATTGGCACTTGCTGAAAAATGTAATTTAGAATTAACAGATGAACAAGTTGAAAAGTTACAAATAATTACACAATTTAATATAAGTGCAAGATATGATGATTACAAAGAAAGCTTTTATCGAAAATGCACAGATTAATACACAATTATGCAAGTAAAAAATATAGAGGAGGTTTACACATGGTTGAAAAATCTATTAATAGAGGAATAATGGAATCTATACAAAAATATATAGAGAAAATAAGTCAATATTATAAAATAGAAGCAATTATACTATTTGGTTCTTATGCAAAAGGAACAGAAAATGAAGATAGTGATATAGATATAGCAATAATTTCAAGTGATTTTAATGATATTATTGAAGATGGTGCTAAATTAATTGGCTTGACTTGGAAAATTGATACTAGAATAGAGCCACACCCAATAACAACAGAAGATTATGAAAAAGTTTCAAATCCTTTTGTAAAGGAAGTTATGAATACGGGAATTAAGGTAGCTTAAATTAAAAATATATATAATTAATCAAAAAAATATTTAATAAGGGTTGAATTAAAAGTTAACTTTGTTAAGTAATTTGGTTCTTTGTAAGTTTGTATGACCTTTCGACTTTGCTCATACAAATCTTGCTCAGTATAAATATTTAAATCATCTCCAAAATTCTCTTCTAAAATATTTTGGAGATTTTTATTTATATCTATCTCATATGTAATTTCTAACCATTTAAAAAAATTCTTATATCTCATGGCTTCTCATTTTATACATTTCTTCCATTGACAATACTTTGCTTTTGTCCACTACTTATTACATTTTATTTAACTTTAAAATCTCAAGCTTTAATTGAAAAACAGCCCTTTATTTCTGCATAGAAAAAAGGACTGAACTTATTTCCAATAGTATAGCTTTTAACTCGTACCAGCTATAAGCTAGAATCTTTTACCATCTATATCTTCATATTATCCTCATCATAAACACCTATACGATACTCAATTTGTTCCATGTGAGGGAAAATCTCTTTAACTCTCTTTAATGTAAGCATAGTCATTTTAGGTTGAGGATTTTTAGGATTATCTGACAATAATTTCTGAGTATAGCAATTTTTTGCAGTTTTAAACAATACATACCTATTGCGAACATAAGTATAATAAATCTGATATCCATTTTTTAAATCTAACCACATATCTTCAAATGTATAATTTTCCACTTTATTCTCCTTTCAGATATTTATTTTTTGGGTATTTATAATTATTTACACATATTTTCAAAATCTTCTTCACTAATAATTTGAATTCCCAAGTTTTGTGCTTTCACTAATTTAGAACCAGCATCTTCGCCAGCCAATAAATAACTAGTTTTTTTAGACACAGAACTTGAAGTTTTTCCTCCAAACTTTTCAATTATATTAGAAGCTTCCTCTCTCGAATATTTTTCAAGTGAGCCAGTTAGTACAAATGTCTTTCCTACAAATCTATCATCCTCATCATCTTCCTTTAGTCTTTGCATATTAACTCCTACTTCTTTCAAACGAGTCAACAAATCCTTAGTTTGTACTTGCTCAAAAAATTCTTTTATGCTATTAGCCACAATCGGACCAATTTCTTCAACACTACTTAAATCGTCTATTGGAGATTCTGACAATTTGTCCATGTTTTCGTATGTTTTAGCCAGTATTTTAGCTGCTTTTACTCCAACATGTCTAATTCCTAATGCTGTAATTAATCTATACAAATCATTTTCTTTACTTGCATTTATACTATCTATTAAATTTTGTGCAAATTTCTTACCATTCTTTTTTAATGATGCTATATCTTCAAATTTCAAGTCATATATATCTGCGATATTAGCAATCATTTTCTTTTCAAGTAAAACACCAATAATATTTTCTCCAAGTCCATCAATATTCATTGCTTCTCTTGATACAAAATGTACTAAATTTCTATATAGTTTTGCTGGACATTCAATTCCTGTACATCTAGTAGCAGATTCACCATCTTCTCTAATTGCTTCTGCACCACATACAGGACATACTTTTGGCATTTCAAATTCCTTTTCTTCTCCAGTTCTTTTCGAAACTAAAGCCTCAACAATTTCTGGAATTACATCTCCAGCTTTTTGTATTATTACTCTATCACCTATTTTTAGTCCTTTTTCTTTTATAAAATCCTCATTATGAAGTGTTGTTTTAGAAATTGTCGAACCAGCAACTTTTACTGGTTCTAGTATGGCCATTGGAGTTATTACTCCTGTTCTTCCTACTTGGCATGTAATTTCTTTTAAAACTGTTTCTTTTCTTTCTGGCGGATATTTATATGCTATTGCCCACTTTGGTACTTTACTTGTTGTTCCCATTATTTCTCTTAATTTCAAATTATCAACTTTTACTACTGCACCATCTATTCCAAATGTCAATTTTTCTCTATCTTCCCCAATTTTATTTATTGCAGATATTACTTCTTTTATTGTATTACAATAAATTCTTACAGGATTTACATTAAATCCTAATTTGCTTAAATATTCTAGTTCTTCAAAGTGAGAATTAAATTCTTTTCCTTCAATTTTTTGCACATTAAAAATATAGATGTCTAATGGTCTTTTTTTTGTCACATTACTATCTAATTGTCTTAGTGAACCAGCTGCTGCATTACGTGCATTTGCAAACAATTCTTCTTCATTTTCCTCTCTTGCCTGATTCATTAATTCAAAATCTTTTTTGGAAATAAATACTTCCCCTCTTACTGTTATATTTATTTTTTCAGATAATTCCTGTGGTATTGTTTTTATAGTTTTTAAGTTTTCTGTTACATCTTCTCCTACCAAACCATTTCCTCTAGTTGCTCCTCTTACTAACTTTCCGTCAACATATTCTAATGCAGAAGATAATCCATCTATTTTTGTTTCTACTACATATTGGGTATTTTCTATTCCATTTTCTTGTGCCTGTTTTTTTACTCTTTCATCAAATGCTTCTATTTCTTCAAAATTAAAAACATCTTGTAAGCTTTGCAATGGAACTTCATGTTCTACTTTCTTAAATCCTTCTTTTACTGTACCTCCAACCTTCTGCGTTAAAGATGTTTTTGTTATTAATTCTGGATATTGACTTTCTAATGTTCTTAATTCTAACATCATCATATCATATTCAAAATCTGATATTTCTGGTTTGTCTTCATCATAGTATTTTTTAGCATGATATTCCACTATTTTTCTAAGTTCTTTTATTCTTTTTTCTGCTTGTTTCTTATCCATCTTCTAAAGTTTTCCTTTCTTTTTTTGCTATTAATTTGATTTTACTACCTGGATTAATTCCAAAATAATTCATTTTATATAATATTAAAGAGAACATGATTTTTAACATGTCCTCTTCGATTTTATACATCTGCTTTTGCTAATATTATTGTTCTTGCTTTACTATCATCTGTACATGTTGTTAATGATATTTCAGTTGCACCTTGAGTATCTCTTGTTATATATTCAGAATCATTTTCAGCAGCTTCAAATTTGTTGTATATTGTATATGAAAGTCTTTTTCCTGTTGAATCTGTAATGTATATTTTATCTCCTATATTTAATTTTTTATTATTTGAGAAAAATAACCCATTTCTATAATTGTGTCCTGCTATTGTGGTATTTCCTGGTTGATTTAGTCCAACTCCATATAATATAACAACTGATGTTTCTAATGCTTTTGGTGAATATTCATATTGCTCTAATACAGGATATTTTACTCCAGTTGCTGGTATTTCTATTGTTCCAGCTACATCAAATCCATTATATTGTTTCTTTTTTCCATTTGTTGATGTGTTATTAGCATCTCCTTCATCTACACCGCTAAATTCTACATCATTTGTATTTTCATCTTTGTCTTCACTATTATTTGTTGTTCCATCTGCAAAAGTGTCAACAAAATCTTCTGAACTATTTTTTGTTATATATGTTTTATAATATTTATATCCAAGAATTCCTATTATTACTACTATTGCAATAATAATTACAACTAAAAGTATTGTTAAAAAATTACTGTATTTTTTATTCATTTTCAAACACCTCCATTTTTACCTTATATATCTATTATAACATATATTTATATAAAATGGTAGCTTTTTAAACTATTTTTTCGCCTAATTGTTTTCCGGCTAATAAGTGAAAATGTAAATGTCCTACTTCCTGACCTCCGTCTTTCCCACAATTTACTATTACTCTATAGCCATTTTCTTTAAATCCTTGTTTTTCTGCAATTTCATTAATAATTTTATAAATTTTACTTATTATTTTTTCATCTCCATCTTCCATTTCGGCTAAAGATACTATATGCTTTTTTGGTATTACAAGTACATGAATTGGTGCTGCTGGATTAATGTCTTTAAATGCTAATATTTCATCATCTTCATATACCTTATTTGATGGTATTTCTCCTTTTATAATCTTACAAAATATACAATTATCATCCATGTTAATTTCTTTCCTTTCTTATTTTTCATATCAGGTTGAAATTTATTTACAGAATTTATTAATCTAATATAGCTTTAATTCTTCTAACTCCTGATGAACTAGATTCTTCTTTCTTTATTTTAAAATGCCCTAGTTCTGATGTATTGTGTACATGAGGTCCACCACATAATTCTATCGATTTATCTCCTATTTTATACACAGAGACTATATCACCATATTTTTCTATAAACATTGCTTCTGCACCCATTTTTATTGCTTCATCTTTTTTCATTTCTAAATGTTCTACTGGAATTGCTTCTTTTATCCATTCATTTACTAAATCTTCTGTTGCCTTTTTTTCTTCGTCTGTCATTTTTGCTGGGTGTGAAAAATCAAATCTCATTCTTTCTGCTGTAATATTGCTTCCTCTTTGATGTACATGTGTACCAAGTATTTGTTTTAACGCGGCATTTAAAAGATGTGTTGCTGTATGATATTTTGTTTCCATTTCTCCTGTTGACGCTAGTCCACCTTTGAATTTTTGCTCTGAACCAGCTCTTGATTTTTCTTGATGTTCTTTAAATAATTTTTCAAATCCTTCTTTGTCTATTTTCATTCCATTTTCATTTGCTAATTCTTCTGTTACTTCTGGTGGAAATCCATATGTATCATATAGTCTGAATACAACTTTTCCTGGTACTGTATTTTCTCCTTGTGCTTTTACTTGTCCAACTTCTTTTTCAAATTCTTTCTCACCTTTTATTAGTGTTTTTACAAATTTGTCTTTTTCTTCTAATATTACATTTTTTATTGTTTCCTTATTTGTTTCTAGTGCTGGATACATTTCTTTTAAGTTTTCCACATTTAGATCTATTAATGTTGATAATTCGTCTAATGATATTTGAAGTTTGTTCATATGTCTAACCATTCTACGAATTAGTCTTCTTAATATATATCCTCTATCAACATTACTTGGTCTTCCTCCATCACAAATAATCATCATTGATGAACGTAAATGTTCTGCAACAATTCTTCTGCTTTCAATACTATCTACTTTTTGTAACTCTACTAGTTTATCCATTATTGGTGCAAATAATTCAGTTTCAAATGGTGTTTCTTTTCCTTCTAATAACATTGTCATTCTTTCAAGTCCTAATCCTGTGTCTACATTGTGTTGTTTTAATTTTGAGTATTTTCCATTTGAGTCTTTATAAAATTCCATGAACACATTGTTCCAAATTTCTACATATTTTCCACATCCACATGATGGGTCACATTTTTCTGAACATTTTGGTTTTCCTGTATCATAAAACATTTCTGTGTCTGGTCCACATGGTCCTTCTTCTCCAGCTATCCACCAGTTATCATCTTTTCCAAAATAGTATATTCTTTCTTCTGAAATTCCTACCTTTTTCCAACATTCTGCTGTTACTGTGTCTTTTGGACAGTCCTCATCTCCCGCAAAACATGTTACAGAGATTTTTTCTGCTGGAATTCCTAATTCTTTTGTTAAGAATTCATAACTCATTTGTATTGATTCTTCTTTAAAATAGTCACCTAATGACCAATTTCCTAACATTTCAAAATAAGTTAAGTGTCTATTATCTCCAACTTCATCTATATCATTTGTTCTTACACATTTTTGATAATCTGTAAGCCTTGTTCCTGATGGGTGCTTTTCTCCTAATAAATATGGTACTAGTGGTTGCATTCCAGCAGTTGTGAATAGTACCGATGGGTCATTTTCTGGTATTAATGGTGATGATGGTATTACTGTATGTCCATGTTTTTTAAAAAATTCTAAATATTTATTTCTTATTTCTATTGCTTTCATTTTCTGTCAATCCTTTCTCTCTTTAATATTCGTATAAATTATACTTCATTTTATATTTGAAATCAAGTATTTTGACATAAAAAGAGGAAGCCATTTGACTCCCTCCTTCTTTTGGAGGATGCACCCCTAGCAAGCGGCGCCCGCGTTTTGGACGTAGGCACCGGTGCCG
>CAKPKI010000088.1 GCA_934167135.1 uncultured Clostridia bacterium | reverse complement strand
TTAGATAATTTGCATTGTATTTAACACAATTATCCATGTCAAAAGGCATAATAGCATTGATAACATTGTTTGTTTTATTTGAAGCTTTTTTATTTAATTTGTCAGAACTTGATTCAATTGTTAAGTCATGTATTGTTAAATCAAAATCACGTTCTACATCATATAAATTTGCGTCATAATAAGTTGTTGTAGAGTCATTACTATTTCGACGAGTATATCTTCTAACCTCTTCTTCACCTTCTCCAGAAAAATAAGCATGTGAATTTATATCAACAGCCATGTAAGGGAAATAAACTCCCATTATATTATCTGTTGTAAATTCTTCTCTGAATTTTGGATGGGCGAAAAATTTTCTTTTTCCTACAAACTTTTCTATTTGTTCTTTGGCTTGAGCTTTAGTCAATTTAAAAGGTAATACAACATCAGGTACAGCACCATTAGGAATTTGTTGATTTATTGATAAAGTATTTCTGCACCAATGACATCTTGCTTGTGTGTTTTCAGAAGTATCAATTACAACTTCTGCACCACAACTACTACATTTAAGAGTGACAATATTTTGCGCATCTTCTGCAATATCTTGTGTTCCAGAACCCATTATTTCTCCATCTAATTGACTTATATCAGTCTGTAAACCTTCTACTTTTTCTGGTTCAAATTCGTGTCTACAGAAATTACATCTTAACATGCCTGTTTTTGCATTTAAAGAGATGTCTGTGGCTCCACATAGAGGGCATTTATTTTGACCGTTTTTAGCACCAGAATCTGTTTGTACAATCATATTTTATCCCTCCAAAATCTTTTGTTTTGCTTTATCATAATCTTCTTGTGTTATTAGTCCTGCATCAAGCATTTTTTTTAGTTTTGTTAATTTTTCTACAGGGTCTTCTTCCTGTTTTGGTTCAGGTTGTTGTGGCTGAGGTTGTTGTACTGGTTGTTGCAATCCACTCATAGCACCACCAACAGAGTTCATTCCCATACCCATAAAGGCCATGTTTGAAGCTCCACCAGTCTCACCAGCTGATTGAAAACCTCTTGCAACGGCTTGTTGCATAAATGAATTTCCACGAGCTCCTGAAAGGGCATCTGCTTTTTTTACATCACTTAATAATTTTTTAGTATCTTCATCATATTCTATAGCTTGAATTGCAACTTTGCAAATTTCTAGACCTCTATCTGATTTCCATTGATAACCATCTTCAACTGCTTGAGATAAACTTTTTGCAAAACCAATTTGGTCTGATTGTATTTTTATTATACTATTTCCTCTTTCTGGATCATTTGTATATTGTGAAAATGCAGCAGATAAACTGCCAACAACTTCATTAAATAATTGAGCTGATGCATCATTGTCTATATCAGCAAAATCGAAAATTTCATCATCTGATAAACATGAAAGTGGTACGAAATTCTTTAAAAATAATATTGGGTCAACAATCTTTAAAGTGTATGTACCTCTTGTTAATGCACTAACTTGTGTGTTTAAAAATGCATCAAACCAATAAATTTCTGATTGTGTACCAAATTTATTATTAGGTATTTCTTTTAAATTTATAAAAAATGCTGATTGTTGAGAACCAGGTTGTCCACCAAATTTAAATCTTTCCCAACTTTGTTTTAGTATAGATGAAACAAATCCATCTCCAGCAAATACTGATTGAGAATTTGGATCATCTGATGTATAAATAAATCCACCAGGTTCTGTTATAAGACCTGTTATGCCTCCCTCTTGCATTGTAATAAGTGCTGTTCCTTCTGGAACTACAATTCTACTTCCATTTGAAATAATGTTGTATGAAGCTCTTATGTTTGAGCCCCTTCCTGCATTTGTACCTTGTGATACTGCTGGAAATACACCCGCTGTTGCTGGTACTCCAGGCATTGGAACTATATAATCTTTCCATTGGTCGGCAAGTGTGCCTCCAAGTGCTCCTGCGAAAGCTCTAATAAATCCCATAATCTTTCCTCCTTTGATTTTTTGTATATTATAAATATTTTATATAATCTTACATTTTGTTTATATCATTAATGTCGAAAAATGTAAATAGTTTACTAATAAAAATTATAAGTAAATTTTGCAATTGCTATAATTGGTCAAATAGATTGACTTAATAGCAGAAACAATGTAAAATATTATAGGTGAGAAAATTGAAAGAGATAAAAGAAAAATCAGAATATTGTTTAAATTGTCCAGTAAAACCATGTTCAAACAGGGGTTGCCCTTTAGGAAATAACATACCAGGTTTTATAAAAGCAATAAAAGAAGAAGATTATAAAAAAGCATATGATATATTATCAGAAACAACAGTATTAGAGGCTATTTGCGGAAGAATTTGCCCACATACTAAACAATGCGAGGGTTCATGTGTAAGGGGAATTAAATCAAACCCAGTAAGCATTGGAGAAATGGAGGCTTTTATAGGAGATAGATCTATAAAAGAAGGGTACAATATTCCAATAAAAAATAAAGATAATATTAATAAAAAAATAGCAATTGTAGGTGGTGGTCCAGCTGGACTAACAGCGGGGGCATTTTTATTAAAAAATGGATATTCTGTAACAATGTATGAAAAATACGGTTATTTAGGTGGACTATTGGTTCATGGAATACCAGAATTTAGACTACCAAAAGAAATTGTTAAAAAGACTGTGCAAAAAATAATAGACCTAGGACTTGATGTAAAATATAACAGTGAATTAGGAAAAGATTTTACATTAAAAGATTTGGAAGATAAATACGATGCTATATTTTTAGCCTTTGGAGCAAATATAACAACAAAAATGGGAGTAGAAGGTGAAGGCTTGCCAGGAGTATTTGGTGGCAATCAATTGTTAGAAAACCAAACACACCCAATATATACAAACAAAAATGTTGCAATAATTGGAGGTGGAAATGTTGCAATGGATTGTGCTCGAACTATTAAAAGATTAGGAGCACAATCAGTAAAAGTAATATATAGAAGAGCAGAGGAGCAAATGCCAGCAGAAGAAAAAGAAATTAAAGAAGCAAAAGAAGAAGGAATAGAATTTCTTTTCCAGAATAATGTTGTAAGAATTTTAGGTAATAATAAAGTAGAGCAAATAGAATTAATAAAAACAGAACTTGTTCAAAAAGAAGGAGAAAGTAGGAAAGTTCCTGTAAATATTCCTGATAGCAATTATGTTGTGGATATAGATTATGTAATTATGGCATTGGGTTCTGAACCTGATAGTTTTGTGAATAATTTAGGATTAAAACTAAATGAATGGGGACGCATATATGTTGATGAAAATAATAGAACATCAAACAATAAGATTTTTGCTGGAGGAGATATTGCTGGTGCAAAAGGAACTGTTGCCTGGGCAGGACGATCTGGAAGGGATTCTGCATATTCAATAATGGAATATTTGAATTAAAAAAAGTCGACATAGTCGACTTTTTATCCTTTGTATGATATCTTTTGTAAAGTTTATCTTTTGTTTATTAAAATCATTTGTATAATCATCTTTTGTAAATATAACTTGCAAAAAATCATTTGTATAGTTATCTTTTGTAAATTTTTCATTTGTACTTTAAAATCTTTTGTTAATTATGTATTTTTTCTCCTGTTACGAAGTTTTTTATTGCTCTAAACCAAGAAACTAATAAATTAGGTTTCTTACATTCAAGAGCAGTTTCGATGCCTCCATTTTCAAGTACATTTGATTTATGTTCTAATTGTGACATCTTTTCTGTATAGTAATCATCAAAGAAAGTGTAATTATCTGTACGACCAATTAACTCTCCGTAATGTTCTAATTTTCTTCTATAATTGTCTAGTTCTTCTAAATTGCTTATATTTCTAAAAGCTTTATCAAAAAAACTTTGAATCATTAAATTTTGAGCTTTTTCAAAATATTCAGAAATCTTAGTTTTGCAATTATCTATTTTTAATGTTAGTTTTTCTACAGTTTTATTTCTTTCATCATAAGCTGAAGATTTATTGTTTAGTTTTATTATTTTTTCTTCAAGTTCCAAAATTTGGTCAACATAGTATTCTATATTATCATAAGTTTTTTCAGAAGTTAATTTAATAAACTCATTTTTGAACTTGTCATTACTAGTAAAAGTGCTATCATATAAATTTGTTTCTCCTGCTATATATGCCATTTGCTCAATTAGGTTACATTCTAATGGGTAATATGATGGACTAATTGTTTTAAATGAAACTCCAAAATATTTTACATAGTCTTTGTCAATTCCTATTATTTTTGAAGTTGCATATTGAACTGCTGCTTCGTTTAGACCCATTCCGACAATTTTGAAGTTGTCAAAATTACATAAACCCATTCTAACAAGATTGTTTTTTTTATCTTTAACTTCCTGAATATAGTGAATACATTCATGAATTGCAAATTCTTCTAAATCTTCTATGGCAATCTTTTCATTAAAATATATTGATGTGTTTTTGTAAAAGTAGTTAGCTTCTGCCATTCCTTCTGGCATTGTTGCTCTATACATTCCTAATTTAGAAAGTTTTGAAAATAAATCGCTTTCATTAAAACAAAGTTCTGGAAATGTGTTACACAACTTTGTTGCAATATCATGTGCGATTTGATTTACTGATACTGTGTCAAGTATATCTACTACTTTTATTCCATCTTTTCGTAAATCAGATTCGATGCTCATTGTATCCTCCATTTTTTGACTTTATTTATAAAATTTCGTCAAATTAATTATACAATATTTTGTCATAAATGTGTATTACATTTATATTACATTTTTGTTACAAAAATATTACAAACATTGTTGCCTTTTTGAATAAAAAGTTAAATTGTGAATAATATTTATTAGAAAATGGAGGTTTTTTTATGTTTCTTATATTTAATAAAGAAAAAATTCAAACATATGTTGTATCTGTTTTGACTGTGGCTGTGTTGATTGCTGTTGCTAATGTTGGAAGACTAAAGACTATTCCAACTTCTGCTCCTGAAAAGTATTTGCCTATTTATAATGTACAAACGAATGAAACTAAAATTGCATTTACTATGAATTGTGCTTGGTAACAATTACTTTTGTGATAGAAAATAAAAAACAAGTTATTTTAGGGTTTTAAGAAGGATTACTAATTATAAAGTTAGTAGTTCTTTTTTATTTTGAATGATTAGAAATTATGAGAGCATAGTTAAAAAAAAAGAGAAAATTATGTAAATGTAGTATAATTAAAAGTGAAAAACATGTTTTACTCCGTTTTTCACTAAAGCAATACCCAGAAAAAAATTAATATTTGCAGAAGAAACTTGAATTTAATAATGTACAAAATTGTACATAACTAAATTCAAAATTTTGTACATTTCCTTATTGACATTAACACACCTGAACTGTAACCATTAATGAGAATAATTTGAAAATATTTGTTCTGTTCGCTTGATTTTTGATAAATATTTGATATAATATTTGCTAGAAGACAGAGAGATGCAGAGTGTGGTATGTTCGCTATCCTACATGAGAGGAGGCGATGCATATGTTATTAGAACAAGTTTATTTACTTTTTATATACATACTTTTTATTGAACTTGCAGTAGTAACTGTTGTTGCTATTGCCTTATTTGTAGCACTTGTTGTTACAATAAGAAAATTAGACAACGAAAAAAACACATCTCTGCTTGGCCGTTAGAGATGTATTCTTAATATATTCTTAACCGGACATGCCACATTTCTGTGGTATTTGTCTTCTATAATTATTATACTCATAATAAAAGCAAAAGTCAATAATTTTTTAAATTTTAGTCCACTATGGGTTACTAGTTAATGGTTTTTAACCCAAAAAGACTTGAAACCAAGCAGGCTGTAATAATATTGTAATAAAAATTCAATATAAATTTTTTACATTATAATTTAATAATCCAAATAGAGAAAAGAGCTTTTACTTCAAAAATAAAGGCTCTTTTAATAAACAAAATCAAATATTTTTTTCTTGCCTATAAATATATTTTTTATAGTCTCAAAAATATTCATATTCTGCTTTTTGCATGTGTCTATTATACTTATTGCATTACAATAATATTTAGCAAATTCCAAACTCCTAAATCCACCAGCTATTTTTAATTTCGTTTTTATTTTTCTTAATCCTCTTTCTGCCAGATTATTAGTAAAGTCAATTCTGAAATCTGTTAAAAATCCTAAATGATCATCTACATATTCTCTAAGTCTTGTTTTCAGACATCTTTCACTATTATAATATTGGGCTTTATCTGAATTATAATTCTTTTTAAACTCTTCATCCCAAGCATCAAGATATTCTAAATATTTTTCCTTTGCTTCTTTATATTCTTTCTCAGAAAACGACTCCTTTCCTTGAATTTTATAATTATCTACTGTATCTCTTAGCTCTAATAGATAATTCATAAAATTTTCTATAGATACATGTATTGTTTCATCTGGCTTTGCACTTACTTGTGGTGCTGATCTTTTATGTCATTTTTCTATGCCTGGCTTTCTATCTGATTTTACACGATTATTTTGGACAACTTTTTTAAAACCATTTGTTGATGATGGTTTACAACCATTACTACTATCTTTTTTTAAGCTGATCCTCGCAAGCTAGAATTTTCCTTCGTATATCGATAGTTTTTTTTTTGAGTTCTTCGTTCTCTAACTTTAAAGTTTCACATTGACCACGATAATTAAATCTATCTAAATCATGAATTACTTCATCTTTTTGTTTGTTTTGTTGTTTTAATTGTCTTATTTCTTTTTCTTTTAGTTCATTTTCTTTTTTTAATTTTTTAAGTTGTTGCTCTAACATTTTATATTGTTGCTCAGAATAAATCATATAAAATCACCTCTTTTCTAGTTGACAATATAATAATCACAAATGATTTAAAAATGCATGTTTCAATAGTGTTACAACAATATTACATCATGAGATTCTTAAAATACTTATTTTTATCCATATTTTGCTTTAAAAGAGTAGAAAACACAATAATTATCTATATTAAGCATTTCAACTCATATGAATACATTATTGTGTTTTCTATTTTGGTTATTAAAATATAAAGTAAAAATTTTATATTAAATTTTTATTACAGTATTATTACAGCCTGCTTGGCTTCAAGTCTTTTTTGGTTAAAAACATGGGAATTTAATCATATTACAAAAATATCACAAAATTATGTAAAGATATAATTGCTATATCGAACTACAATAATAAGCTAATACTTCAATGAGAAATGCCTCATTT
>CAKPKI010000087.1 GCA_934167135.1 uncultured Clostridia bacterium | reverse complement strand
ATCTTTTAGCTTTGAGATTTCTTCCTTGAAAGCTTTACTATATTGTTTAGCAATTTCAGGCTCTTTTAATTTTGTTTTTATATATATTATAATTTCTTTAATATCATCCTTGGCTTCATCTAGAATCTTCATATTGTATCTATTCATTTTTGTGTCACCTCAATTATAAACTATCAATTTCCTCAAAAGCTTCATCAATTGTAATCATTTTTGCATTTCCACTTTCAATTTTTTCAATTCTTTCGCTCAATTTTTTCTTTAAATCTTCATTATCTTTTATAACTAATCTATCAGGCATAGTTTTTTCAATATATTTTGAAGTTAAGTAATCAGCATAGTTTAATAATTCTTTAGCGACTGAATCAGGTATTAAATCAATTGTATTATATAGTTCTTGTTTGGTTGCAGTCATTTCTATGCACCTCCTTGTTTTTTATCATATATAATTATTTTACTATATTTTTCAAATATTATCAATAATTTTGCTAAAATTTTCAGGGTAATTCTATTTTTAAAGATTTAATAAATTTTCCAAAATCCTCATTACTAATATTTAGCTCTTCATATACCTTATGCTGTATTCCATTTTCTTTATATTCCAGGAAATTGCTCTTTAAATATTCTATATCCAATGGTAAATTTTAGTTTTTCATTTCCTGACTTAAAATATGCATACAAAGTATATTTATACTCTGTTCGAGCATTTTCTACGAAATCTTTCAGTAAAAAGATAATCGCTTTTTTTATCTGTGAATGATTATATTCTAACGCCTCATGATACTTGCATTGTATTGTTTCTACTTCGTCTGTTTTTTCTATATCTATATCTTCTATTCCTTCAATAGTTACTACATTATCGTCGTTTGTTTGCTTAAAAATTTCTATTATTGTTTTATCGAACTGGTAAAAATATCCTAATATTGTTTCACTTGCATTCCTAAATTTCATAAAGCCTCCATTGTTTATTTTTCTCACATTTTATCATAAAAACGCGAAAAAAGAAAGCCTTTTGACAAAGACTTCCAATTTAAGTTTTACCTCTAAACATTTTTATTAAATTTTTACTGCTCCACACACCATATCAACCTCTATCATTACTTTAATTTTATGATTTTCTACTCTTTTAATCTTATTTTTGCCTTTTTTATCAAAACTAATAAAATCTTCAAATGCAGTAGATTCAACTATTATATCGAATCTTTTAGATATAGCACCGAGCAACACTCAACATTGCTTGTGAACGGAAACATATCAACAGGCACAATAGTTTTAATATCATACTGTTCTTCAAAAAAAGCTAGGTCTCTAATTAAAGTAGCTGGATTACAGCTAATATAAACAATCTTTTTAGGTTTAATCTTCAAAATATTATTAATACTATTTCTATCCAGACCTTTTCTAGGTGGGTCAAACATAACAATATCAGCACTAACACCTTTGTTGTTAATCAAATCATCTAAAACAACTTCAACATCACCAGCATAAAATTCAGTATTATCTATATTATTTATTTTAGCATTTTCTTTAGCTGATTCAATTGCTTCTTCTACAATTTCAATTCCATAAACTCTTTTTGCAAACTTTGCCATAAATAGTGTAATCGTACCTATTCCGCAATATAAATCAAAGACTGTATCATTTTTAGTAATTTGGGCCATTTCTACTCCCAAGTTATATAATTTTTCTGCCTGTACAGGATTTACTTGATAAAAAGACAATGGCGAAATTCTAAAAGTATATTCTCCTAGAATATCTTCAATACAACCATCTCCATATAGATTGATATTTTCTTTTCCTAATATTACATTTGTGTTTTTAGTATTTATATTTTTAACAATCGTTTTTATTTGTGGAAATTCACTTGTAAGCTTTTCAACTAATTGCGTTTCTTTTGTGATTGATTTTCCATTAACTACTAATATACACATTATTTCATTTGTTTTTATACCAACTTTTATTACAATATGTCTAAATAAACCTTTTCCTGTTTTTTCGTTGTAGACACTTAATTTATTATCTTTAATAAAATGTAAAATAAACTTTGCAATTTTCTCTGATTTTGGATTTTGAATCAAACATTTTTCCATAGGAATAACCTCATGTGTTCTTTGTGCAAATACTCCAATTATTGGTACTCCTTCTTTATTTATCCCTAGTGGATATTGTGCTTTATTTCTATAGTGAAATGGATTATCCATTCCAATTGTTGCTTGAACTTCTACCTTGTTTTTTAATGTTTTATTTACTAAGCTTTGAACTGCATTCTGTTTTATTTTTAATGTTTCTTCATATTTTATATGTCTTAAATTGCATCCTCCACATCTTTTATATGTTATACAATCTGCTTCTTGTCTTGCTTTTGAAGCCTCTAATATTTCTAATGCTTTTCCAAATGCATGTGAACTTAATACTTTAACAATTAAAATCTTTGCTTTTTCTCCTTTTATTGTTCCTGGTACAAACACTGTAAAGCCATCTATTTTTGCAATACCTTCTCCTTCAAATCCATTGTCTATTATTTCTACTATATATTCATGATTTTTTCTTATATCCATTTTTCTTCTCCTCTAATTTCTTTATATTACCATATTTTAGTTATTTTTTCAATTATTATTTACATTTTCTATCTTTTATGATAATATGTTAAAAATTTGATAAGGAGTGTCTAAAATGTCTGATAAAAATAAAAAAGAAATTAAAGTAATTAATGGTGATGGTTCAAATTTAGAAATCTCTGATGTTTATGAACATATTGATGCTGCTAAACCAAAAACCAAAGACAAAAAACCAAAAAACATTATTGTTCCAAGCGAAAAAAAGATAGAAAAAAAGAACTAGGACCTATTTAGTTCCTAGTATTTTTTTGATTTCTTCTTGTCTTTTTACTTTTTGTGTTGTTGTTTTTATAAGTTCTTTATCTGTTAAAATCATATTTTTAATATATTTATATGGTGGAAATGTTTTATTTATTTCCTTTATTTGCTCCCAAATAATTTTTCTTAATTCTTCATCTGTTGCATTTGGGTATTTTTCTTTCACAACATCTGCATTATAAACTATTTTTACAGATAGTTTTAAGTCATTTTTGTCTTTTTCGTCTGGCATTCCATACACTATGCATTCTTTTACCAAATCAAGTCTATTTATTAAAGTCTCTAGTTCTTCTGGGAATACCTTTTTACCATTTTTTAGAACTATCATATCTTTTTGTCTACCTGTTAAAAATATAAATCCATCTTTATCAATATATCCCAAGTCTCCTGTATAGAACCATCCATCTCTTATAACTCTATTTGTTTCTTCTTCATTTTCGTAATATCCAAGCATTACATTTGGCCCTTTTACACGAAGTTCTCCTATTCCATTTTCATCTTTGTCTACTATTTCTAGTTCTACATTGTCCATTGGAAATCCAATTGAACCGCTTCTCTTTTTATATGCATTTTCTGCTGCAATTACAGGAGCAGTTTCTGTTAATCCATATCCTTGAACAAGTTCAATTCCTAAGTCATTGAATCCTTTTGCAACTTCCTTATCTAATGGTGCTCCTCCAGATACTATAAACCTCATATTTCCGCCTAGTGCATCTAGTACAGGTTTAAACATTTTCTTTCTAACATCTATATGACATTTAAGTAATGCATTACTTATTTTTTTAGCAAATTTAATTGTTTTTGTTTTTCCTTGTTTTTCTACTTCTTTTTCTATATTTCTATATATTGCTTCTACAAGTAGTGGAACTCCTACAAATAAAGATACTTTATATTCTCTCAAATTTTGTGCCACATATCTTAATCCATCAGGAAATGCTGTTGCTAATCCAGAAGCTAACATTACTATCATTTCTGTTGAACCGAATATATGATGAAATGGTAAAAATGCTAAGTTTACATCTGTTGGTAAGAATTTTTCTACTAATAACATAGCATATACATTTGATGCAACATTGTGTTGTGATAACATTACAGCTTTTGATTTTGATGTTGTCCCTGATGTAAATAATAATATTCCCATTTTGTCTTCATCTATTTTATTTTGAATATATTCTTTTTGTCCTTTCTTTATTAATTCTTCTCCTTGGGCTTTTAAATCCCAAAAATTTTTATATCCTTCTTTTTCTGTCATACAAATATATTCTTGTAGGTTTGTATTTTCTCTTCTTTTTATTTCTTCTATATTTTCTGTGTATTTTTCATCAAATACTACTACATCAGCTTTACTTCTTTGTAAACAACTTTCTAGTTCATCTACCTGTAATTCTTTATCTAGCGGAACTGATACTATTCCTCCTAATAAATTTGCTAAGTGTGTTAATACCCACTCATACCTGTTTCTTCCAACTATTGCTATTCTCTTATTTTTTAATCCCATTTCATATAGCTTTGTTCCAAATGCATTGATATCTTGTAATAATTTTTTGTATGTGATGTTTTCATATGTTACTTTTTTGTCTTCTTTATGTTTTAATATAAATGCTGTGTTTTTTGCATATTGTTTGGCTGAATTGTATATTATTCCTTTGATATCTTTAAATTCTATTGCATTAAAATATCTTTCTCTTTCCATTATATATTCCCTTTCCGTTTTTTTATAATTTATCTAGTTTTCAATACTAGATTATCACATAAAAAATATGTTGTCAATATACTGACTGTACTTTCTAAAAAAAGCTATTACTTGTTAATGGCTTATTTAAAATTAATACAAAGAAATCATTACTAGATTAGTTTAAACACAAAAATCTGCCAGTAATTCTAGCAGATTTTGTGAAAATTATTATATTGCATTTATCCAGTTAATAAATGAATTTATCAGCTGGATGATTTCTTTTTTATTTTCTGTATGGAATTCTCTCCATTTTCCAGTAAAAATAGAATAAATTCCATTTACTATAGTTTTTATTCCAAACTTTACTAGATTTTCCCATCCATTAAACCATTGATAAACCACTGGCCAATTTTCTGGGAATTTGGCTAACAGCCCCCTTTCAACTAACACATTTATTACCACTCCTATTACTGCTAATATCATGGCTATTTTTATAAATTTTACAATGAACTTTTTCATTAAATTACATATTACTTTTATATATTTCATTACAAAATTTAATATTGACCGCTTGTTTTTTGTCCAAAATCCATTTAGATTTTTTACAATTTTTAATGCAATACTTTTAATTTTTTTCATTTTTTTCCTCCAAAATAATTATTTTAATTTATGATAATCGCTAATGTTGCGTAAAAACGGAATAAATATATATAAATTTTTTATGTCAATATAAGTATATCATTCAATACTTTTAGTGTCAAGAAACAAATAAAAAACTTTTAATTTTAGGCTTTACCACATGACTTAACGCTTGGAAAAGGAGGTAGATATAATTCATCTACCTCCCCTTAGAAATCACTCTTTATTCTTTATTTTCATGAATATACATATGCTCTTTACTACAAGCATTACAACTAAGCAATAGTTGCCAATCAACACTAGCCAGTCATCTTGGGCTTTT
This sequence comes from uncultured Clostridia bacterium, assembly GCA_934167135.1. Classification (GTDB taxonomy): domain Bacteria; phylum Bacillota; class Clostridia; order TANB77; family CAG-508; genus CAG-269. The sequence continues at coordinate 1,870 of CAKPKI010000087.1, read as the reverse complement.
ATCCCATACTTCATAACTAGTGCAGTAACCAAAACTGTCACTGCCAAACAAGTTATCCATAAAAAAAGATCTTTTCTTATCTCATTTTTCCATTCTCTCTTTGATGCCTCCACAACAATAAATATTGTGAAATACACAATAATGCCTAACATCAACAACATTCTTACAGTAATAGTGATTTCATATACAGTCATACTTTTTCCTCCAGTACTAGTTATATCTGGAGGTGTACATAGCCCCTCCAGAAAAATTAATAGTTTTTTCTGGATATTTGCTATGTAAATATCCTTTATATAATATATTTTAACAGTTTTACATAAAATTGTCAAGTATTTCTTTGTATTAATTTTAAATAATCAAAACCAATTCTTCTGTGACATTCTAATACTTAATATATTTAATCACTTCTGCAACCAGCTCTTTCCTGTAGAATAATCAATTTGAATTCCAGGTTGTACATTATAAACATATATATTAAAGCATATTCCCTGTCCATTATCTTCTACAGAATATGCTTCCATTTGCACACCATTTGCCACTAAATTTTGATTTTTAAATATAGGAGTAACTCTATATAAAACATGGTTTTTAAGTTCTTTTTTTATATAATTATCAATTTTGTTTTCAAAAGGTAACATTCCTTCTACATTCATATATCTAGTTCCTGTTATCAAATTTTTTTCATTTGCATTTTCTCCTGCCAACTGATACCCTATTAAATGACATCTATTATATAAATAGTTTCCATCAACTACTCCCTCATATTTAGCAGTTTGCCATCCTGATGGTTTTACACTTGAAATAGCACCTCTTCGTTCTCCTTCTGCGGGCATAATTTCCTTACAAACATTAGCATATGCCACTCCGCATCTTCCTAATGAGTCTAAATCACTATATGTTTCAAATGCTTTTGTTGTATATTCGCTTTCTGTAAAATAGGGCTTATTTCCATTAATTTCAATATATGGACTTTGATTATATTCTGGAATATTATCCAGGTTTATTGTTGTGGAATTTGATGATTTTGTTATATTATCTTTTGTATTATTATCAGCATTTCCTATTCCAAAATATCCTGTTATTCCTATTATGATTGCAATACATATTAATATTACTAGTTCATTTAAAGTGTTTCTTTTGTTCCTTTTCCTACCCATTTTTATAGTCCTTCCTACTTTTCTGATTCTTCTAACATATCATATCCATTAGTACTATATAACTCATATTTTCCATCTTTATATTGAAGCATTGCTCCTTCTTTTGCAACTTTTAATAACTCATCAGATGTTATCACCTCTTTAAATTCATGACCCGGTTTATCTGTAAAATCCCACAAATAAACTTCGCCATTTCTATCTTCTGTTACTAAATATAAATGTCCTTCTTTTCTATCTTCTTTTAATTTTGGGTTTTGCTTATTTTTATTTTCTAAACTTTCTGATAAATCTTGCATAAATTCTTTTACATTATCATCATTTTTGATTTTTTCTGTTATATTTTTTAATAGATCTAATTTCACAATATTTCTCCTCCCTTTTTGAGTAATATTTGGTACCTGTGTTAGAATTTGTATTAAATTTGAATTAATAAATTATTATTTTGCTCTCGCCCGATTTGAGTTTTCCACTAAAAGGAGAAAATCTCAAAGGGCTAGCAATTGTAGCTTTTTATATAGATTAAATATGCTACATAATACCATATTCAATCTATATTGTCAATTTATATCAAAATATTAATTAGTTTCCTAGCAAAAGAAAACTATCAATCCACCAACCATTGCAAGTATTGCACCCAAAATTTTGAAGCCACTTGTAGCCTCATTTTGGTCACCAAACCCAAAAGCCTTTTTAGTAATAATTCTAGCATCATA
>CAKPKI010000086.1 GCA_934167135.1 uncultured Clostridia bacterium | reverse complement strand
GAAGTTTTGATGAGGATTTACAACAAGAAATAAAATTTTTAATATTTAAAGTTTTAAGCAAAAATAGAAAAAAATAAAAAATTTTTAAAAAATTCCCCATTGTGAAAATTCTTCGTGTTCTTAATAAGTAAATAAATAGAAAAGGAGGAAACTTATATGAACATGAAAGATGAAAACAAGGAAAAAGTTGATATAGAACTTATAACAGCTTATGCACAAATGGCTTTTTTCACTTTGCAAAATAGTGGGACAGAAATTACACCCAAAGCAATAAAATCTGAAATAAAAATGTTCTATGAAAAATTTGGAAACAAAGAAGTAAAGCGACTCGCTAATATTATTATGAAAGAAAAGAGGGAGAATAAATAAGATGATTAAGTACATTATTTTTTCTATGATCTCTTTTCTGCTTGGTATATTTGCAGGACAGATTATAGAACTTATTGAACAGAAGAAAAGATATAAAAAAGTCAAACCATTAAGCAAACAAGATTTTGAACAAGCAATGAAAGATTTAGAAATTAAATAGAGCTTTTAATTAACTCTATTAGTTTCTTTATGCCATATAAGTGTTGGCAAAAAGTTGCAAAGAGGGAATATGAATAGAAACGAATTTATTATTGAATTGTATTTTATAAAAAAAATGAAGCAAAAAGAAATTGCGGAAGAACTAAACATATCTAAATATATAGTTTCAAGAGTAGTAACAAAAGATACAAGATATGAAGAAGAAAAAGAAAAAAGAAAACAAGAAGCTATTAATAGACATAATAGAAAGAAAACAGAAAGTATCTTAAAAAAAAGAAAAAAAATGCAAGACGAATATGCTATTTTAAAAAAGCAACATATAGAAGCATCAAAAGAGCTTTCAGGTGGAAAGAAATATATTAGTAATAGGGCATTTAGAAACTGGAATACATCAATTTATAGATATGATAGTAAAACTAAATCATACAAGTTGAAAAACAATATAAATGTTTCAAAAGATATTCCAAGAAGAATTAAATGGTAATACAAATTTAAGATTATCATATATTTAAGTAGGAGGGGAAAATGGATATTAATATAAACTTCTCTTATGGAGAAGAAAGTGTCCATAATCTAGCCTTTATCAATGCTTTGTTTATAAAATTTAACATAGAAAAATTAAATATTAGTTATAGGAGAAAAGAAGAATTAAGGAAAAAAATCCTGAAAGAGCTTGAACTAAGAGGAAAACAGAGTTAAAATCACAACAAAAAAGGAGTTTTTTATGGAAAAAGTAAAAATTGCAATATATTCTAGAAAATCTAAATATTCAGATAAGGGTGATTCTGTAGGTAATCAAGTAGAAATAGCAATGAAATATATTACACAACATTATCCAAGTAGTGAGTATGATGTAGAAAGTATAATTTATGAAGATGATGGCTTCTCAGGAGGAAATATAGACAGACCTAAATTCAAAGAATTTTTAACAGAGGAAAATAAAAAACCATTTGATATACTTATATGTTATAGATTAGACAGAATTAGTAGGAATATAGCTCATTTTTCAAATTTGATGAATTATATAACTAATTTAGGAACTAACTTTGTTTCAATAAAAGAACAATTCGACACCAAAACACCTATGGGACGTGCAATGATGTATATTGCTTCTGTTTTTGCTCAATTAGAAAGAGAAGTAATTGCAGAAAGAATTAGAGATAATATGATCGAACTTGCTAAAACAGGAAGATGGCTAGGAGGAAAAACACCAACAGGATATAAATCCGAAAGAATAGAACTTGTAGATGTATATGAACAAAGTGAAGATAGTGTCTTAGAAAAAAAGAAGAAAAAAGCAACTAAACTTATAAGCATAGATGAAGAATTGGAACTGATACAAGAGATAGGCTATAAATTTTTGGAATTAAAGTCATTAACAAAATTAGAAGCATATTTTGTAAAAAATAAAATTGCTACTAAAAATAATTTAGATTTTTCTGTAAGTACATTAAGAAGAATATTAGTTAATCCAGTATATGCACCAAATGACAAAGATGTATTAGAATATTTTAATAAAAATGGTGTAACAATTTATGCAGATGGAGATAGAGCTAATTTTGATGGAAAATACGGATTAATAGGATATGGAAAAAAAGATGGAAAGAAAGATAGAAATATTAAAGATTGGATTGTTTCAGTTGGATTTCATCAGCCAGCCTTTAAAGAAGGCATAGTATGGGTAAAGATTCAAGAACTATTAGAAAAAAATAAGGAAAAAAGATATAGGGCTGATTGTAAACACGACTTTTTATTCTCTGGGATATTAAGATGCTCAGAATGTGGTTCATATATGAGACCTAAAATTGCACAAGGAGAAAGATTTTACTACATATGTGAATTAAAAGAGAAAAGCAGAGGTATGAGATGTCATAGTAAGAATATAAATGGAAGAGCTCTTGATGAGTTAATGATGAAAAAATTAGAAAAAATATTTGTTCCGACATCAGAAGTATATCAAGAACTTTCAAAATTAACAATAAAAAAAGATAGAATAGAATTGGATACTAAAGTAGAGGAATTAAATAAAAAAATAAAAACAAATGATGAAGCTATGAAAAACTTAATAGATAAACTTAAATATATGGATATTGAAGTAATAGATTTAATAAATTCAGAATTAAAAAGGTTAAAACAGGAAAATAAAGAATTAGAAGATGAACTTATTAAATTAAAAACAAATAAAGAAACTGAAGAAAATTTTAGAGATGAAGAAAGCAAAATGGCAGAATTAATTTTGGATATTATAAATAATTGTTTTAAAACATTTAATTATTTAGATATAAAATCAAAAAAAGATATATTAAGGATACTAATAGAAGATATGCAAGGAAGTGGTCAAAATGTTGAAGTAGACATTTTAAATACTAAGATATCACAAAATGATAAAAGGCTGTTCTCAGATATGTTTGAAGAGACAGCCAATAAAAAAGATAAAAATGTTGTCAGCAGATTAGGTTTGCAATTTCCTTAATAGTAACAATACTTGATATACTAAATGGATTTTTACATACAGATAAAGAAAAAATAAAAATGGTAAAGACATTTAATGCAAATAAGATTCAAGTATTAACCAAAATTGTAATTCCATCAAATATACCAACATTTTTTAATACATTAAAGGTTAATATAGGACTTTCCTTAGTAGGAGTAATATCAGGAGAATTCTTGGTATCTAAAGGTGGATTAGGATATTTGATAGTTTATGGAGGGCAAGTATTCCAGTTAGACTTAGTTATGACTAGTGTTATTATATTAGCAATTGTTGCAGCACTAATGTATGAGACTATAGTATTATTAGAAAAGAAGATAGTTAGATAGTTATTATGTAATGGTTTAAAGAAAACTTTTAAAAGAAATACTTGATACAAAATCTAATTTCAAGTATTTCTTTTATCGTGTAACATTATTTTAGAAAAATTTTAAAATTTATTGATAAATTAATTGTTTGATGATATAATATCCTAAATTAAAAAGAATTTTGTAAGTAAAATTTAAACATTAAATTGATATAATAGGAGAGAATATGATATTTTTACCATTCAAAGAATATGAAAAAATAGAACTTGAAGAAAAATATGTAGAAACAAAATTAAGTATTACTAAAATGTTTGAAATTCAAGAAAAAGTAATTAATTCAGAGAATAATAATATTCAAATTGATGCAACAAAGTGTACATATATTAGTTCTACTTGTTTAGCAATATTATCATCAATAGCCCTTATTTCTCAAGATAAGAACATACGAATAAGCTTTACAAAAAAATCAAAACTACTAAATACATTGAAAAATACTCGGATTCATTAATATTAATTATAATGCTATTGGGAACAAAAATAATATTCCTTTGAATAGAATTACAAATGACGATGATGCCAATAATATTATTGATAAATTAATATCTCTATCTCAATTGAAAGCTTTAAGTGAAGATAAAAAAGCGATATTGCACTCTAGAATATTTGAAATTCCAAGCAATGCTTTGACTCATAGTAATAGTAAATATGGAATAATTTGTCATGGATATTATAATAACAAAAAAAGTTTCACATTTTCAATATATGATCTGGGAATTGGTATTCCACAATCTGTAAGAAATTATTTAAAAAAAGATATTGACTCAGTTAGTGCTTTAAGATGGGCACTTGAAAGAGGAAATACAACTAAAGTTGGAGATTATCCTAGAGGATTAGGATTTACTTTGTTAGAGGAATTTAGAGAAGAATTTAGAGGAAAGATTACTCTAATAACTGAGGATGTATTATATACTGTAACAGAAAATGGAGTGTTTAATTTTACAAAATTAGATAAAGCTATAAAAGGAACTTTATATACACTAAAAATTAGTGTATAATAGCTATAAGATTTTGAACATAATATAAAAAATGGAGGTATATTATGAAAAGAAAAATAATTATTTCAGAATTAATAAAAAATGGTTTAACTGAAAGTAATGGATTAATATTAAGAGAAAAAATAGAACAAATTATGAAAGAATTATCGGAAAGTGACACAGTTGTTTTGGATTTTAAAGATATATCTTTATTTGCTACGCCTTTTTTTAATTCTAGCATAGGGTATTTTGTATTGAACCTAGGACCAGAAAAATTTAATAGAATTTTTAAATTAGAGCAAATTAGTGAATTAGGATTAGATACGTATCAGCATTCATATGAGAATGCTGTAGAAATTTACAATAAAAGAACCAATATTGATGTAGTTGGAGAGATAACAAAAAATAACATAGAAAATAGTTAAGAGGTGAATAAATTTGATTATATCAATAGAAAAAAATTTAATTAAATTTAATATTAGAACATTAGCAGTAGATACTAATATTCTTTTATGGACATTTTATGGAAATACAACATATGTTCAAGCATATCAGAAAAATATATATCCTACTTTTTTAGAAAAAGCCATAGAAAGAAGAGGGTGTAAAATTTATACAACAATATATAATATTTTTGAACTATTTAATGTTATTGAAAAGAATGAATATGAATTGTATATTAAAAATCATTCTATAAAACCAGAAGAGTTAAATAAGAAACAATATAGAGCTATTACAGAGGAAAGAGAAAGATTACAAAAGGCTTTTAAATTATTGTATAGTCAAATTTCACAATGCATAGAAATAGTAGAATATCAAATTAATAAAGATATTCTAAAAGAATACAATGATAATTATCACAAACATAAATATGATATATTTGATTTTGCATTATTAAAATTCTGTAAGGATAATAATATTGAATATGTACTTACTGATGATTCAGATTTTACAAGCAATGAAGAGTACATAAGCGATATAAAAATTATGACAGCTAATAGGAATTTAAAATAATAAATATAAGTTAGATAGAAGAGGTATATAGATACCTCTTTTTTAGCACTTTTTAACAATAAATCTCATAAAATGAAGTAAAAGGAGGAAAGATATGAAAAAAATTATATTTAAAATTTTTATTATCGTACTTATTGCAATTATAATATTGAGTGTATACTATATACTTAATAAAAAAACTGATGAAAATGTAGGGTTAAAAACAATTCAATTAAATGAGGTAACTCGTTCAATTTTTTATGCACCTCAATATGTAGCAATTGCAAATAATTTTTTCGAAGATGAAGGCCTAAAATTAGACATAACAACAGGTCAAGGTGCAGATAAAGTTATGACTGCAATACTAGCTGGTCAAAGTGATATTGGATTATGTGGTCCAGAAGCGGCAATATATGTATACAATGAGGGAAAAGAAGATTATATAGAAGTATTTGCACAGTTAACTCAAAAAGATGGTTCTTTTCTAGTAAGTAAAGAACAAGCAAACAACTTTTCGTGGAAAGACTTAAAAGGAAAAACTATAATACCAGGCAGAAAAGGAGGAGTTCCATATATGACATTGGAATATGTGTTAAAAAAGAACGGATTAAATCCTCAGACTGATTTGGTTTTAGATGATAGTATAAAATTTGACTTAATGGCTGGAGCATTTTCAGGAGGAAATGCAGATTATGTAACATTATTTGAACCAACAGCTTCTATGACACAAGATGCGGGAAAAGGTTATATTGTAGCATCTGTTGGAGAAGAAGCTGGAGAAGTACCATATACGGCATATTGTGCTAAAAAGAGTTATATAAAAAATAATTCAAGTGTAATTGAAGGATTTACTAAAGCAATATACAGAGGAGAACAATGGGTTAAAGAACATTCTGCAAAAGAAGTTGCAGAGAAAATTCAGACTTTCTTTCCAGATACAACTTTAAATTCTTTGGAAAATTCAGTTCAAAAGTATAAGGAGATTGAGGCTTGGAAAGATAATCCTGTTTTAAAGGAAAATGCTTTTGATAAATTGCAAGATATTATGTCAGAAGCGGGAGAACTTACTGTAAAGGCTCCATATGATAAAATTGTTAATAATTCGTTTGCAGAAAAAGTTAGCAAAAATTAGTTCATATTTCTTTACTTATCTAAAATTAAATGGTATAATATTAAAAATAATTTTAGAAGAAAAGAGGGAAAATATGAAAGAATTAGAACTAAAAAATGTAAAAGGTTGTGTAGATTACTCACCAAAAGAACAATACATCAGAAATTATATATCAGACACACTAAAGAAGGTATTTGAAAAATATGGTTTTAAACCATTACAAACCTCAATATTATGTTATTACGATTTATTAGCATTAAAATATGACGAAGATAATGATATACTAAAAGAAGTATACAAAGTTTCAGACCAAGGAAAACGTAATTTAGCATTAAGATATGATTTAACAGTACCATTTGCAAAATACATAGCAATGAACCCTAATATAAAATTACCATTTAAAAGATATGAAATCGGAGAAGTATTTAGAGATGGACCTGTAAAACTTGGAAGAGATAGAGAATTCATTCAATGTGATGTAGACTGTGTTGGAATAGATGGACAATTAACAGAAGCAGAATTCATTGCTTTATATGTAGAAGCATACAAAGAATTGAAAATTGATGTAACAATAAAATATAATAATAGAAAATTTTTATCAGGAATAATAATAGAAGCTGGAATAGCTGAAGAGCTTGTTACAGATACAATTACAGTAATAGACAAATTTGAAAAACTAACAAAACAAGAACTTGAAAAAGAATTTACAAAAATAGGATTAAATAATGAGCAGATAGAAAAACTATTTGTATATTTAAATATGGATGCAAATGAGCTTATAAACATAGAAAGCAAAAATAATGTATTAGAAGAAGGAATAAAAGAATTAAATACATTAAAAGAATATATAGAACAACTAGAATTAGCAGATTATGTACAATTTTCTCCATCACTTGCAAGAGGGCAAGAATATTATACTGGAACAGTTTTAGAAGTTTATGTTAAAGATGGAAGTATCACATCAAGTATTGGAGGAGGCGGTCGTTACGATAAAATGATTACAGATTTTATTGGTAATGGCACAATATATCCAGCTGTTGGTGTAAGTTTTGGATTAAAT
>CAKPKI010000085.1 GCA_934167135.1 uncultured Clostridia bacterium | reverse complement strand
AAAATTAAATCTGCATAGCGAGTTTCCAGCATTTCTCTTGCGTATTTAGAACTAGCTTTTAAAACAATTGTGGTTTCATTCATGTCTGTGATTTCGACTGGTCCAAACCAAGTTTCATATGCAATTTCAGTCATTTCAACCTTTAGTAATTGTTTTGCTTTGTTTAATAGTTCATCTTTGTCAATTTGCATTATAAAACATCCTTTCAAAATAAAGTTATCCACAAAATTATCCACACATGTGGATAACTTTGTAATAATTTTGTAATAAATAGTGAATTTTATACGAACAAAAATTTAGAATAGTAAATTTAATAAATCCCCTATCGTTCCTATTTTAGTATAATACCAGAATATTGCATAATAAGTCAAGATATTTGTGGATAATTTTAAAAAAACTGTGGATAAGGAGGAAAAAATTGTGGAAAACTATCCTTTTATGACAAAAATATTACAAAAAAACACGAAAAATTTGTAAATTTGTTTATCAAAAATGAAATATATTAATTTTTTTGAAACTTTTCTTTTTTGAAAAGTATTGACAAATATGGAATTGATGATGTATAATCGATATACTTGTTATTTTGTAACAAAATTCCTTAGAGGAATTGATATATAAATAAAATTTAGGAGGTGCGTATAATGAAAAGAACATTCCAACCAAAAACAAGACAAAGAAATAAAGAACATGGATTTATGAAAAGAATGTCAACAAGATCAGGAAGAAATATATTAAAAGCAAGAAGAGCAAAAGGAAGAAAAAAAATCTGTGCTTAGTAACAAACTAAAGGTCTAGGCCTTTAGTTATTTTCTATGTTATTTAAGATAAATTGCTCTTTAAAAGGAGTAAAAGATGAAACAAACTGAAATGCTAAAAAAAAATTATGAATTCAAAACAGTCTTAACAAAAGGAAAATTTTATATGGGTAAAGAAATAGAAATATTTATCTTAAAAAACAACAGAAAAAGGAATTTTTTAGGAATTGCTATAGGTACTAAAAATGGAAAAGCTTTCCAAAGAAACAGAGCAAAAAGACTTATAAGAGAATGTTATTCAAAGCTAGAGAATCAACTGATAAATGGGTATAACATAGTAATACTAATGAATAAAAAATTCCCTATAACAGATATAAAATTTTCTGAAATACAAGAAGATATGAAAAAAATATTTTTAAAAGCAGAAATTATAAAAAAAGAAGATGAAATATGAAAAAAATATGTATATATTTGATTGATTGGTATCAAAAAAATATATCTAAATTTTTAGAAAGTAGAAATATAAAGTGCAAATACTATCCTAGTTGTTCAGAATATACTAAACAAGCTATAATGAAATATGGAGTAGTTAAAGGTTGTGTATTAGGAATGATAAGGATATTAAAATGTAATCCTTTTTCTAAAGGAGGATTTGATCCATTAAAATAGAAAGGGGCAGTAAAATGATAGCATTTTTTGCGAATATATTTGGATATGTATTAAATTTTATATATAACATTGTTCAAAATTATGGATTAGCAATCATTATATTTTCTATCTTAGTAAAATTATTAATGATTCCAATATCTATAAAACAACAAAGGACTATGAAAAAGTCCAAAAAAATTCAAGATAAAATGAAAGAAATACAATTTAAATATAAAAATAATCCTGAAATGTTGAATAAAGCAACTCAAGAATTGTATAAATCAGAAAATATGAGTCCATTTAGTGGATGTTTAAGTGCGATTATACAAATTATCTTATTATTTGCGGTTTTTTATTTAGTTCGTTCACCATTAACATACATGAAAAAAGTAGATGGAAATGTAACTGCAAAATATACTAAAATAATACAAGAAAATAAATTAAGTACTAATAGTGCTTATCCAGAAATAGAAATAATAAGAGAACTAAGTAATATTAGAGAATTAAAAAATAATTCAACAGAGGAAAATAAAGAAGAAAATAGTGAACAACAAGATAAAATTAATTTATCAGAAATAAATGACCAAGAATTAGACTCTTTATATATTAATATGGATTTCTTAGGGCTTAATCTAGCACAAATACCAACAAGAAGTTCAGATTGGAAAGCATATATAATACCAATTTTATATGTAATTGTTTCTGTAATTTCACTAAAAGTTGTAAATAATACAAATAAAACAACTAAAAAAGAAAAAACAGAAGAAAATAAAGAGGAAAAATCATTAACAAAACCAGAAGATGATTTTGATCCAATGGAACAAATGAATAAAAATATGAATATGATGTTTCCTGTAATGTACTTAGCCGTAGCACTTATAGCACCGTTAGGACTAGCTCTATATTGGCTAATGAATAGTTTATTAATGATTGCAGAAAAATTAGTATTAAATAAGCTTTTAAAAGACGAGGAGGAAAATTAAAATGGCAAAATGTATAATTTCAGAAGGAAAAACAACAACAGAAGCGATTGAAAAAGGACTAAAAGAGATTGGTTTGCCAAAGGAATTGGTTGAAATAAAGGTATTAGAAGAAAATAAAAAAAGTTTTTTTGATATATTAGCACCAAAGGTTGTCAAAGTAGAATTAAAGGAAAAAGAAGCAAAAAAACCTGAAGAATTTGAAATTGAAACAACTGAAAAAGAACTTGAAAATGCTCAGAAAAAAATAGATGAATTTTTATCAGAATTTGTGGAAAAACTTAATAATGATACAAAATATGAATTAAAAATTCAAGATAAATGTTTATATGTAACAATAAGTGGAAATAATGTTGGAAACCTTATAGGATATAGGGGAGAAGCATTATATGCATTAGAAAACCTATTAAAAGTAATGGCCAGTAGAGATAGCGAAAATAGGGTAATTGTTAGATTAGATATTGAAGGATATAAACAAAAAAGAGTAAAAACATTACAAGAATTAGCATTAAAAAAATCAAAAATAGTAGAAAAAACAGGTAAAATGGTTACTCTTGAACCAATGAAAGCATATGAAAGAAAAGTTATTCACAGTTTTTTACAAGAAAATCCTAATGTAGAAACAAGAAGTATTGGTCAAGAACCAAAAAGAAGAATTGTAATTTCAAAAAAATAAAAATCAGAAGCCAAAGTTCAGATTTTAATCATGCAGAAGATAAATGCATATGGTTAAGCTAACTTTGGTTTTTTATATAGGAGGTATATATGAGTACAATAGCATCTATCTCTACGGCTCCAGGCATTGGAGGTATAGGGATAATAAGAATGAGTGGAGAAAAATCATTTGAAATATTAAAAAAAATATTTAAACCTAAAACTGAACAAAGCATTGATAAAATAAAGGGATATACTATGAAATATGGTCATATTGTAAAAAATAATGAAATTATTGATGAAGTTTTAGTATCATATTTTAAGGCACCAAGTAGTTATACAACTGAAAATATGTGCGAAATTAATTCTCATGGAGGAAATATTGTTGTAAAAAAGATATTAGAAATGTGTTTAGAAAATGGTGCAAACCTAGCGGAACCAGGGGAATTCACCAAAAGAGCATTTTTAAATGGAAGAATAGATTTAGCACAGGCAGAATCTGTAATAGATGTAATTAATGCTAAATCAGAAAAAGAGGCTAAAAGTGGAATAAAACAGTTAGAAGGATATTTATCAAGCGAAATTAGAGAAATAAAGCAAGAAATATTAGATGTTTTGGTAAATATTGAAGTAACAATAGATTATCCTGAATATGATACACCAGAAGTACAGGAAAAAGAAATTATGAAAATGCTTGAAAGCGTAGGAAATAAGCTTGAAAAATTAGAAAAATCATTTGATAATGGAAAAATAATAAAAGATGGAATAAAAACAGCAATTATAGGAAAACCAAATGCAGGAAAATCTTCACTTTTAAATGCGATTTTAAAGGAAGATAGAGCTATTGTAACAGATATTGAAGGTACAACAAGAGATACAATAGAAGAATTTGTTACAATTAACGGAATTCCACTAAATTTAGTAGATACAGCTGGTATAAGAAAAGCATCTGACGAAGTAGAAAAAATAGGTGTAGAAAAATCAATAAAACAAGCAAAAGATGCAGATTTAATTATAGCAATCTTTGATAGCTCTAAGGATTTAACAGATGAAGATTTGAAAATACTTGAATTAATAAAAAATAAAAAATCTATTATTTTATTAAATAAATCAGATTTGAATGCAAAAATTGATGAAAATGATAGTAGATTTACGGATATAACAGAAAATATTATAAAAATATCAGCTCTAAATAAAACAGGAATTGATTTATTATATGAAAAAATTTCAAATATGTTTAATTTAAACGAAATTAATTTAGATAATGATATATTAATTACAAATATTCGTCATAAAAATATAATTTCTAAATCTTTAGATAATGTAAAAAAATCAAAAGAAGCATTAGAAATGAATTTGCCAATCGATATTATAACAATTTATATAAAAAACATTTTAGAGGATTTAGGAGAGATTACTGGTGAAGTTGTAACTGAAGATATAATAAATGAAATTTTTTCAAAATTTTGTTTAGGAAAATAGAAAAAGCAACTCACGAAAATCAAAAATAAAAAGATTTTAAATAAAAGACATATAACTTGTCATATAAAAAGATAAAATTGAAATATAAAGAAAATAAAAAGAAATAGGACTAATTGAAAATATAATGTAAAATGGAAAAATGGAGGGAAAAATAAAATGAGTTACTATGCAGGTGAATATGATATAGTAGTTATTGGTGCAGGACATGCTGGATGTGAAGCTGGATTAGCTTCTGCAAGACTTGGAATGAAAACGGCAATATTTTCTTTAAGCTTAGAAGCTGTTGCAAATATGCCATGTAATCCGCATATAGGGGGAAGTTCAAAAGGACATTTAGTAAGAGAAATAGATGCTCTAGGTGGAGAAATGGGTAAAAATATTGATAAAACAATGATTCAAATTAAAATGTTAAATACCTCAAAAGGCCCAGCAGTGCACTCTTTGAGGGCACAAGCTGATAGAAAAAGATATCAAATGGAAATGAAACATACTTTGGAGAAACAAGAAAATTTAGATTTAAAACAAGCTGAAATAGTTAACATAACACTAAAGAATGGCAAAGTAAAATCTATAGAAACAGATGTGGGAGCAATATATGATGTAAAATCAATAATTATTGCAACTGGAACATATTTAAAAGGAAAAATTTTCATAGGAGATTTTTCAAAAGAAAGTGGTCCAGATGGAGTATTTCCAGCAAATAGACTATCTGAATGTTTAAAAAAATTAGGTGTAAATTTAATAAGATTTAAGACTGGAACACCAGCTAGAATAAATAAAAAGAGTATAGATTTTTCAAAAATGGAAGTTCAAAAAGGAGATGAGGGGATAATACCATTCTCTTTTGAAGATAAAATGAAAGATTTTGACCAGGTTGATTGCTATTTAACATATACAAATGCTGAAACACATAGAATAATCAGAGAAAATTTGCATAGATCACCATTATATGGTGGAGAAATATCAGGAACAGGTCCAAGATATTGTCCATCTATAGAAGATAAAGTAGTAAGATTTGCAGATAAAGAAAGACATCAAGTTTTTGTGGAGCCAATAGGTATAGATACAGATGAAATGTATATTCAAGGAATGAGTTCTTCATTGCCAGAAGATGTGCAAATAGCCATGTACAGGACTATTCCTGGCTTAGAACATTGTGAATTTACACGTCCAGCATATGCAATAGAATATGATTGTATTGATCCAGCTGACTTAAAATTATCATTAGAATATAAAAAAATAGACGGGTTATTTTTTGCAGGACAAACAAATGGAACATCAGGATATGAAGAGGCTGCTTGCCAGGGATTAATTGCAGGAATAAATGCTTCACAAAAAATAAAAGGTAAAGAACCACTAATTTTAGATAGAACAGAGGCATATATAGGTGTTTTAATTGATGATATTGTTACAAAAGGAACAAATGAGCCATATAGAATGATGACTTCTAGAGCGGAATACAGATTACTTTTACGTCAAGACAATGCTGATTTACGTTTAACAGAAAAAGGACATGAAATTGGGTTAATTTCAGATGAAAGATATAATAAATTTATAGAGAAAAAACAAGAAATTGAAGCAGAAAAGAAAAGATTACAAGAAACAGTGGTTAAACCAACTGAAAAAGTTAATGAATTCCTAAAAAAACAAGGGACATCAGAACTTACAACAGGTTCAAAGCTATCAGAATTATTAAAAAGAGCTGAAATTACATATGCTTCACTTGAAGCAATTGATGAAAATAGACCAAAATTAAGAGAACAAGTAAGAGAAGAAGTAGAAATTCAAGTAAAATATGATGGATATATTAAAATGCAAGAGGCACAAGTAGAGAAATTTAAGAAAATGGAGAAAAAATTATTACCAGAAGATATAAATTACGAAAATATAAAAGGAATAAGTTTGGAAGCTAGACAAAAACTAAATAAGCATAAACCTCACTCAATAGGACAGGCTTCAAGAATTTCTGGTGTTTCTCCAGCAGATATTTCAGTATTACTTGTATATTTACAAACAAGGAAGCAGAAAGGAGAGTAATATGGAAAAAGAGAGATTTAAGGAGGAAATGCTAGAAAAATCAAGGGATTTAGATGTTCGTTTTTCTGTGGAGCAAATAGACAAGTTTTATAAATATATGAATTTATTGATTGAATGGAATGAAAAAATTAATTTGACAGCAATAATTGAACCAAGTGAAATTATATTAAAACATTTTATAGATTCAATAACGATTTTAAAAGAATTAAAAGATGGTTCAACTGTAGTTGATGTAGGAACAGGTGCCGGATTTCCTGGAATACCATTAAGTATAATGAACTCAACATTGAAAATAACACTTGTAGATTCTTTAAATAAGAGATTAATATTTTTACAGGAAGTTATAAAAGAGTTGAAATTAGAAAATGTTGAACTTATTCATTCTAGAGCAGAAGAATTTGGACAAAATAAAAAATATAGAGAAAAATTTGATATTTCAACATCAAGGGCAGTTGCAAATCTATCAACATTGTCAGAATATTTATTGCCATTAGTAAAAGTTAATGGTAAAGTAATAAGTATGAAAGCTGGAAATGCACAGGAAGAAATTAATACTGCACAAAAAGCAATAAAAACACTTGGAGGGAAAATTGAACATATAGAAGAATTTAATTTGCCAAGTAGTGATATAGGTAGAACAATTATAGTTATAGATAAAATTAAGGAAACACCAGGTAAATATCCTAGAAAACCTGGTACTCCTACTAAAGAACCAATTAAATAAAAAAATGCTCCACAGGGAATGTGGAGTATTTTTTTGAAATAAATTTGTGTTTAAATGTTGGTAAAGAATGATTTATATTAGAATTAATATTTCTTATAATAAAAACAATTATTCTATAACTTATTTGTTGCTAGATAATGGTTTTAATAAAATTTTCAAAAAAATCCTTGAAAGAAAGCTTTTTATCACATTCCTCTGTTTATTACAAAATTTAAGAAATGCTAATTTGTTTTATGGGTCCTTTCCACTATC
>CAKPKI010000084.1 GCA_934167135.1 uncultured Clostridia bacterium | reverse complement strand
ACTCTATCTTGGTCATCTATATCAGTTACTTTTACCATAACCTCTTGTCCAACCTTTAAGAAATCTTCAACTTTTTCAACTCTTTCTTTTGTTATTTTTGATTTATGAACTAAGCCTTCTTTTCCTCCGCCTATTGCTACAAAAGCTCCAAATGTCATTATTTTTGTTACTTTACCTTTATAAATTTTTCCTACTTCAATTTCTCTAGCAATCTCTTCTATCATTTCTAAAGCTCTATCTCCATTTGCGCCTTCTGATGTGTATATAAATACTGTTCCGTCTTCTTCGATGTCTATTTTAACACCTGTTTCATCAATAATTTTGTTTATCATTTTTCCACCAGGTCCGATTACATCTTTTATTTTATCTACACTAATTTTTGTATGAATAATTTTTGGAGCATATTTAGAAACGTCTGCTCTTGGTTCTGCTATTACTGGTTTCATTATATCATCTAATATATGTTTTCTAGCTTTTCTAGTTCTTTCAAAAGCTTCTGCTATTATATCATATGATAATCCATCAACTTTTATATCTACTTGAATAGCTGTAATTCCTTTTTCTGTTCCACCAACTTTGAAGTCCATATCACCGAAGAAATCTTCTATTCCTTGGATATCTGTAAGCATTACATAATTTTTATCATCATTAGGATCTGTTACTAATCCAGTTGAAATACCTGCAACAGGTCTTTTAATTGGAACACCAGCATCCATTAATGCTAAAGTACTTCCACAAATACTTGCTTGTGATGTTGAACCATTTGAAGATAATACTTCTGATACAACTCTTATAGCATATGGAAATTCTTCTTTTGATGGTAAAACTGGTACTAATGCTTTTTCAGCTAATGCACCATGTCCTATTTCTCTTCTTCCTGGTCCTCTTGATGGTCTAGCTTCACCTACACTATATGCTGGGAAATTGTATTGATGCATATATCTTTTTGCTGTTTCTGTATCTATTCCATCTAATTCTTGTTCTTCACTTAACATTCCAAGTGTTACTATTGACATTACTTGAGTTTGTCCTCTTGTAAATATAGCACTTCCATGTGTACGAGGTAATACTCCAGCTTCACATGATAATGGTCTTATTTCATCAATTGCTCTTCCATCAACTCTTTTATGTTCATAAAATATCATATCCCTTACACATTTTTTCTCTAATTTATATATTGCTTCTCCAATTTCTTGTGCTCTTTCAGCAGCTGCCTCTTCTCCTAATTTTTCAGTTACTGCTGTTGTGATTTCTTCTGATAATGTAGCAACATTGTTGTCTCTAGTTTCTTTGTCAACTTCTTGTACTGCAACTTTCATTTTATCAGTAAAGTTAGCTTCTAAAAATTCATATAAATCGTGGTCAACTGCAAATGATTTGTATTCAAATTTTGGCTTTCCTATCTCGTCTTTCATTTTCTGAATGAATTTACATATTTTTTGTATTTCTGCATGTCCTTTTTTAATTGCTTCTAACATTATATCATCTGGAACTTCATTTGCTCCAGCTTCTATCATTGCTACTTTTTCTGCTGTTCCCGCTACTGTTAATGTTAAATCACTTTTTTCTCTTTGTGCTTCTGTTGGATTTATTATAATTTCTCCATTTACTAAACCTACATTTACTGCTGCTGTTGGTCCTCCAAATGGAATGTCTGAGATTGATAATGCTGCTGAAGCTCCTATCATTGCTGCAACTTCTGGTGAATTGTCTTGTTCTACACATAAAACTGTTGCAACAACTACAACATCATTTCTAAAATCTTTTGGGAATAATGGTCTTAATGGTCTATCTATTGCTCTTGATGTCAATATTGCTTTGTCACTTGGCTTTCCTTCTCTTTTTAAATATGAACCTGGGATTTTCCCAACTGAATATAATTTTTCTTCATAATCTACTGATAGTGGAAAGAAATCTATTCCATCTCTTGGTTCTTTTGATGCTGTAACATTTACCATTACTACAGTATCTCCATATTTTACAACTACACTTCCATTTGCTAGTCCACATAGTTTACCTGTTTCTATTATAAGTTTTCTTCCTGCTAATTCTGTTTCATAACTTTTAAACATATTTTTCCTACCTTTCTATTTTTATTTACACCTACTTAGGTAAACTAGTATAGATTGTAACCTCTATAATATCTTAAATTTAAGTTTAAAACATTATACAAGCTACCTTTCTATCTTTAGTTTACCTAATAAAAGGGCGATGCTTGTTGCAATCGCCCCTTACAACTTATCAACTATTTTCTTAGTCCTAATTTTTTAACTAATTCTTTATATGCTTCTTCGTCTTTCTTAGCTAAGTAGTTTAATAAATTTCTTCTTTTTCCAACCATTTTTAAAAGACCTCTTCTTGAATGGTTATCTTTTTTATGAACTTTTAAATGCTCTGTTAATTCATTAATTCTTTCTGTTAAAAGAGCTATTTGAACTTCTGATGATCCAGTATCTTTTTCATCTCTTCTATATTCATTAATGATTTCTTTTTTTCTTTCTGTTGTCATAATTACACCTCCTATTTCTTTTTCTCCTTATACCGAGCAACAATAATAGGTGTTTTTTATTGTGCTAAGTTTAAGGAACATTTTTTACACAATTATTGTACTATATTTCACTTGAAAAATCAAGGGATTTTGGATATTTTTAGAAAATTCCACAAATATCTCCTTTTTCATTTATATCAATCTTTTCAGCTGATGGGTGTTTAGGCATTCCTGGCATCGTAAGAATTCTCCCAGCTAACACTACAATAAATTCAGCACCAGCTTTTAATTCTACATCATTAACATGAATCTTAAAAGGTTCATTACATTCAAGTTTTTTTGGTTCATCTGAAAATGAATACTGTGTCTTTGCAATACAAATTGGAAAATTACCATATCCCATTTCTTTTATTTTTTCAATTTTTTCTATAGCTTTTTTTGAATATTCAACTCCTTCTGCACCATATATTTGCATAGCTATTTTATTAATTTTATTTAGTATTTCTTCATTCAAATCATATATATATTGAAGTTCTTTTTGTTTTTCGGAAATTTCAATAATCTTCTCTGATATATCAATTCCTCCATTTCCACCTTTTTCCCAACCTTCTACTACACTAGATAATATGTTTCTTTTTGTTAGTTCTTCTTGAACAAACTTTATTTCATTCTCTCTATCTGTATTATATTTATTTATTGCTACAATTAGGTTCAATCCAAATTTATTTTTTATATTATCAACATGCTTATACAAATTTTCCATTCCATTTTTTATGGCTTGCATATTCTCTTCATATATATTTTCTTTTAAAACACCACCATGAAATTTAAGTGCTTTTATAGTTGCAACACAAACAACAACATTTGGTTTTATATTAGCTTGCCTACACTTTATATCAATAAATTTTTCAGCTCCTAAATCAGCTCCAAATCCAGCTTCTGTAATAGTGTATTCCGCAAGCTTCATCGCCATTTTAGTTGCTATTATAGAATTACATCCATGTGCAATATTAGCAAATGGTCCTCCATGTATTATTGCTGGCGTCCCTTCTAATGTTTGTACTAAATTTGGTTTTATTGCATCTTTTAATAATACAGTCATTGCACCATCTGCCTTTAAGTCTTTTGCAAATATTGGTTTATCATCATAATTATATCCTATGACAATATTGCCTAATCTTCTCTTTAAGTCTTTTATATCTGTTGCCAAACATAAAATTGCCATAATTTCTGTTGCAACAGTTATATCAAATTTATCATTTCTTTGTGCAATTTCTTTTTCATTTGATAGTCCTGTGTTAATTTCTCTTAATTGTCTATCATTTAAGTCTAAACACCTTTTCCATACTACTTTATTTATATTTAATTCATTACCATGGTAAATATGGTTATCTATCATTGCTGATAATAGATTATTTGCAGATGTAATTGCATGTATATCTCCTGTAAAATGTAAATTTATGTCTTCCATTGGTACTACTTGTGCAAACCCTCCGCCTGTTGCACCACCTTTAATTCCAAATACTGGTCCTAGAGAAGGTTCTCTTAAAGCAAGTATTGATTTTTTTCCAATTTTTCTTAATGCATCCGCAATTGCTATAGATATTGTTGTTTTTCCTTCTCCTAATGGTGTTGGGCTCATTGCTGTAACTAATACTAATTTTCCCTCAGGTTGTGATTCCATTTCTTTATATAATTTATTAGATATTTTTGCCTTGTATTTTCCATACATTTCAATTTTTTCTTCTGGTATCTTAATTTCTTTTGCAATTTCCAATATGTTCTTTAATTTTGCATTTTGGGCAATTTCAATATCTGTCACTATAAATCTCCTTTCATATTTGTTTTATGCTAATACTCCAACTATAATTCCAATAGTTGCTCCAACAATAACTTGTAGTGGTGTATGTCCTAATACTTCTACCAATCTTTCTTGAACCTCAACTCCTGTAAGTCCTGGTGTTTCTATAATTTTATTTAATAAATGTGCTTGTTTTCCAGCAGCTCTTCTTACTCCAGCTGCGTCATACATTACAACCATTGCAAAAATAGTAGCCATTGCAAACATTATGCTGTCTGTTCCTTCACTTTTTCCTATTAATGTAGCCAAACATGTTACTACAGCCGAATGTGAACTTGGCATTCCCCCGGCTCCTATTATTCTTTTAAAATTAAATTTTTTTGTTGTTATCAATTCATAAACCACTTTAAAAACTTGTATACAAAACCATACTAAAAATGGCACATATAAATATTTATTTGTTAATGCCTTTTGCAAATTATTCATAATTATTTTCCCCTTTTGTCTATTTTGTTTCAAATTCCTCTTCTTTTAGTTCTCCATCTTTTTCTAAAAGTATAGTTATTTTCTTTTCACTTTCTTCTAAAATGTTATTGCATTGTTTCGCAATTTTCATTCCTTCTTCAAATTTCTTTACAGACTCATCCAAATTCAAATTTCCATTTTCTAATTCCATAACTATTGTTTCTAGTTTTTTCATTGAATCTTCAAAATTTTCTTTCATATTGTAACTACTCCTTATTTAATATTCCTTTATTGTCCAATTAGTAGTATCAACTTCATACCATTGTACTACAATTGCTTCTTGCTTTACAGCAACATAATATTTTGTGTCTTTTTTTTCGTCAATGCTAAATGTTACACTTTCATCTTCTCCCCATTCCTTTTTAGCAAGTTCTATAGCTTTTTCATCTTTATTTTCAGTTTTATTTTCTTCTTCACTTTGAGTTTCTTGTTCTTCTTCTCCTATATATTCCTCTGTTTCCTGAACTTGCTCTTGTTCTTGATTTTCTTCTTTTATATCAGTTTCTTCTTTTTTTTCTTCTATTTTAGGGATACTTATAGTTTCTACTGCTATTTTATTTTGTTTTATTTTTTCATCATATATAATTGAACCTATTAATATAACTAATGCTAAAATTGCTAATATAATTATCAATGTTAATATATGTTGTTGTTTTTTCATATTCTTTCCTTTCTTTAGAATATCTTTTAGCAAATTACTGCATCTTTTTCACCATCTTTGAACTTTAATTTCACTTTGTCATTTGTTTCCAATTCTTTTGCACTCTTAATAATTTTATTATCTTTTTCAGTTAATGTATATCCTCTTGCCAAAGTTTTGAGTGGACTAAGTGCATCTAATTTTGCCAATAATTCTACATACAATGTTTGATTATCTTTTTGAATTATTTTAATTTTATTTTCTAATCTTTGTACATATGAATCTAAAGTAACATCCATATCTCTAATTTTTCTCATTGGATCTGTAAACACTCTTGATTTCATGCACTTTTCATATCTTAGTTTCATTAGTTCTATTTTCTTTTTTAGTGCTAATCTATATCTGTTTTTATAACTATTTATTTTTTGTTCTAATTCATATACATCTGGTACCGCTAATTCAGCTGCCGCAGATGGTGTTGGTGCTCGTAAATCTGCCACAAAATCTGCAATTGTAAAATCAGTTTCATGTCCTACTGCTGAAATTATTGGTAATTCTGATTCATATATTGCCCTTGCAACAATTTCTTCATTAAATGGCCACAGGTCTTCCAGTGAACCTCCACCTCTTCCGATTATAAGTACATCTGCAAGTTTTTGCTCATTCATTATTTTTATTTTTTCTGCAATTTGCTCTGCTGCACCTGGTCCTTGCACTGGTACTGGTAATAATCGTATACAAACATTTGGATTTCTCCTTGTTGATACATTTATTATATCTCTTATTACTGCTCCTGTTTGTGATGTTAATACTCCTATTATCTTAGGATATAATGGTATTGCTTTTTTATGTTCTTCATCAAACAATCCCTCTTTTTCAAGTTGTGCTTTTAACTGTTCAAACTGTTCATGTAAATCTCCCATTCCGTCTTCCATCATTGTCTTTGCATATATTTGATATACTCCATCTCTTTCAAATACAGATACAGAGCCAAAAACCATTACTTTCATTCCATCTTTCGGTTTAAAAGCTAGCCTCTCAGCATAGCTTTTAAACATTATACATTTTATTAACGAATTTTCGTCTTTTAATGTAAAATATAGATGTCCTGTGTAATGGTTTTTAAAATTGGAGATTTCTCCTTTTACTAGTATTGCAGCTAAATTTTCATCTTCATCAAATCTGTCTTTTAAGTATTTATTTAATTGCGTTACAGTTACTGCATTATATTTCATTCTTCTATCTCCTTAACGACACTCGCTAAAATACCATTTATGAAATTTTTAGATGTTTCTTCTCCATATTTCTTTGCTAATTCTAAACTCTCGTTTATAGCCACTTTATATGGTATTTTTTTGTATTTTATTTCATATATAGCAAGTTTTAACAAACTTAAATCTATTTTGGATATTCTGTCAATTTTCCAATCAGCCTTTAGATTTTTTTCTATTAACCCTTGTATTTCTATAATATTTTCTTTTATTCCTATTATTGCGTCTTTTATATATTCTTTTGCATCATTCTCTTCTATATCATTACACTGTATATATAGTTCTATTTGTTCGTCCAAATTTTCTACTTTTTGGATTTCTAGACTATATATTAGTCTAAATGTTAGTTCTCTAATTGCTGATCTTTTCATTTTAGTTTACACTAGTAAAACTAGCATATCCTCCTCTCATTATATTATAATCTGTCTATAAAACCCTTTAATTTTTCTTTTACTTCGTCTTTATTTTTTTGAACATAATTTCCAACAATTGCTCCTAATATTACAAGTACAACTGCTATAATTAATTCATATAATTTTGTACACAATATTAATATCGCAATTACTATTCCTATTATTGCTCCTATATATTTTGATACAAATTCTTTAAAACCTTCCATTTTATATCATCCTATTCTTTACTTTTTTTGCTATCTTGTAAACTTGTTACTTTTACATTTACTTCTTGAACTTCTAAGTCAGATACTTTTTTAATATCTTCTTTTATCTTTTTTTGCAAGTTACTTGCAAGTTCTTTTATTATTACATTTTCATTTACAACTAAAAATAATGTTATTTTTAATTGGTTTTCATTGTTAACTTCTATTTTTGTATTACATTGTTTAACATTTTCAAATCTTGCAACAGAATTTTTTACCATATTATCAATTGATTCTTTTGAAATCATTAATTGTCCATTTTCATTTTTTAATAATATTCCTTGTGTTTCTTTTATTTTACCTTTTGAACTTTCATCAAAGAACATACATTTTATTGATAATAATATAAAAACAACACTTACTCCTAATCCTATTTTTGATGATAGTTCTCCTGTTATTAATGCCTCAACCATGTCTGTAACAACTTCAAAATCAATCCAATTAAATATTAATAAACTTAATACTACTGATAATATTAATATAATAAATGAATATACTATTAGTGTAAATCTTTCTAAAAATTTCATATTATTTCTTCCTCTCTTGTTAAATTTTATTCTGTTTTTAATTCCTCATTTTCTTCGTTGTTAACTTCTTCTCTTTCTGTTTTAACTCCTTGAACATGTACATTTACTTCTGACACTTTTAGTCCTGTCATATTTTCCACAGATTTTTTTACTCTATTTTGAATTTCAAATG
>CAKPKI010000083.1 GCA_934167135.1 uncultured Clostridia bacterium | reverse complement strand
GGGAATGCTTGTAGGACCAATTGTTTTAATAATATTAAAAAGTATTTTTGCAAGTGTATTGGAAGAAGGAATATCAAATAGATTAAGTGTATAAAAACATCTTTCATAGATTTTTTGTTATATGTAAGCATAAATTATAATAATGCTCATAAAATTATAAAAAATAAGTGGAGGGTGTTTATGTTTATATATAATATTAAAGTAAATGGGGGAATTGTTTTAAGAATTATAATTGTTTTGCTATCTATATTTATGTTGATAGTGTTTGGATTTAGTATATATAAGATTTTTTTTACAAGTGGTAAATTTGTTGTAAATGATAAAATGAAAATGGATAAAGTAACAGAAATTCAAACTGAAAATTATACCAATATATTAAAAGCAGTTCATGATAATCCTGATTCTTACATTGGAATGAAAATCAATTTTACTGGATATTTGTATAGAGTAATTGATTTTAAGGATGAACAGTTTGTTATTGCAAGAGATATGTTTATAAATGAAAGCAAGACTCAATCTGTTGTTGTTGGTTTTTTATGTGAATGTAAAGAGGCTAGTAAATTTGATGACGGAACTTGGGTAAATATAACTGGAAGTATAGAACTTGGAAAATATCATAATGAGCAAATTCCTTTTATTAATGTTACAGATATTAAAGAAACAAATGAACCAGAAGTGTCTAATGTTTTTCCACCAAGTAATGATTATGTGCCAACAAATGGAATTTTTTAAAAAAATATGCTAAAAGTATTGAAAATTTGAAGTAAAATGTGTATAATAATAGCGTAACTATTAACATAATTCTTTCGTATCAAAAAAATATTTTGATACTTGGAAAGGAGAGATTTTATGGAAATTGGAAGAAATAAAGGTTTTTATGCTAATGCATATTTGCGGAATCCTGAGGTAACAGGTTCAGCAACGCTTGTTTCAGCTCATTGGCCAGATGGAAGAAATGTACGATTTTTAGTTGATGCGGGTGCAAAGCAAGGAAGTGACAATAATGATTTTTACAATTGTTTTTTTCCATTTAATGTTGGGAAAATCGATTTTATTATTTTGACACATGGACATCACGATCATCAGGGATTATTGCCAGTTGTGGTTCGGCAAGGATTCAGAGGACCAATCTTCACACATTATGCAAACTCAATCTTGATGGCGACATCATTATATGATAGTTGCAAAATTGCAGATCAGTGTACAAATAGACCATTAGCGACGGTAAACGAAGTTGAGACAACGTTAGACCTGGTTGTTGGTTGCAGAACAAAAACAATTTTAAAACCAGATAAAAATATTAGAATTGTTTTTTACACTAATGGTCACTTAGTTGGGGCAGTATTAACATTGGTAGTAATTAGTTGTCCGGGAGAAGAAGATATTAATTTGATTTTTACAGGTGACTATAAAGAAAGTAATGTTTTCTTCAATGTAGAGATGGCACCAAAGCAAGTAAGAGATTTAAATATTTCGGCAATATTTTGCGAGTCAACTTATGGTGATGTTGATTCGACAAATCCGATGTTTGA
Organism: uncultured Clostridia bacterium; assembly: GCA_934167135.1. Classification (GTDB taxonomy): domain Bacteria; phylum Bacillota; class Clostridia; order TANB77; family CAG-508; genus CAG-269. The sequence goes on along the minus strand of CAKPKI010000083.1, from coordinate 6,560 downwards.
AAAGTGCTTGATGAAAAATACAGCACAAGCCTTAAAAGAAGGTAAAACTGTATTGTATGGAGCATTTGCCCAAGGAAGATACCAAGAAGCACTATTTAATATAAAAATGTGGAAACAGAAAGGTATTATTCCTGAAAGTATACCAGTAATTGCCGATGGAAAGTCAGCACAAGAATTCACAGTTAAATATATGTACAATGATCTGGGGATAAAAAAAATAATGAAAAACTTTTTGCCTAAGAATACGAAATTTGTTCCTAGAAATAGAGAACGAATGAAATATCGACGAGAAATAATTGAAGATAATCATCCTAAGATTATTATTTCACCAGGTGGAATGATTTCATATGGTCCGATTCAAAATTATGTGAATGAGTTTATTTCCAGAAACGATGTATTGATTCACTTGTTGGGATACTGTTCTCCAGAGTCACAAGGATATAAATTATTAAATACACCAATTGGAGAAAAAGTTAAATATGGTGGAAATGAACATGTAAAATACTGTGAAGTGAAGAAAACAGCAGAAATGTCTTCACATGCACCAAGAAACAAGTTGTTAAACTTGATAAAAACATTCCCATATACTAAATCAATAATTATTTGTCATGGAGAAACGGAAACAAAACAAAAATTCCGAGAATATCTTTTAGATAATTTGGAATTATCAGAAGATGAAATTGTATCTTCATCTCCTGATGTTGGATACCGAATTCAGGCAAATGGAATTGTAGAGCAGTTCCCAGCCAATATTGAAAAAATGTTTTAGTAATAAGGGCGGGATGAAAGTCCCGCCTGCGAAAAAAAGGAGGATTATTTATGATTAGAGCTAATATGGCTAAAATTCTTAATAAGAAATCCAAAAAGAAAAAAGTAAGTATGAGAAAAAATGAAAAACAGGTAGTAAAAATCATTAAGACTCCAAATATTGAGGAAACTGAAAAATTTATTTTGGCTACAGTTAAAGGTCAAGATGAGCAAGTTCGGCAGATCGTAAATGCAGAGTTCAAATCAATCCATTACCAAATAAAATCAAATGTGTTGATTATTGGAAAAAGTGGAACAGGAAAATCAGAAATTTTAAGACAGTTAGCAAAAAAAGTAAATAGACCGTGTGTGACTGTAGATGCGAATGATTATACTGAAGAGGCATATCAGGGAGCAAATGTTTCTGATATAATATTAGAGTTATTAAGAGAAGCCAATTATGATTTGAAAAAAGCTGAAAATGGCATTATTATCATTGACGAAATTGACAAAAAGGCAAAAACATTAGAAACAACACAAAGAGATGTATCTGGAAAAGGGGTACAAGATGCTTTATTAAAGATAATTGAAAGCAAAAGAATCCCTTTAACATTACTTAAAAGAGATGGACAACAAGAATTGGTTTGGCTCAATACTGACCGAATTATGTTCTATTTTGCGGGAGCGTTTTCTGGGATTGATGGAATTGTGAAAAAAAGATTAAAAAATGAATCCAGTATTGGGTTCGTGCAAGCAAAAATCAACAATGAGGATAGAAAAATCAAAAAAAGAGATCTGGTAGAATATGGCATGCAAGAAGAGTTTGTTGGACGATTAGATGTTATTGTCCAATTAAATGAATTAAGTGAGGATGTTTTAGAAGACATTTTACTGAATTCGAAAAATTCTAGACTTAAAATGTATATTGAATGTCTTAAGAGAGACGGAATTTCAACGAAGGTAAGTAAAAAAAATATTCTTGCATTTGCAAAAAAGGCAAAGATGGAAAATAGTGAAACTGGTGCACGAGAATTGTCAAATGTGTTGAATTATGTATTTGATAAAATCATGTATCAAGTTATGTCAAATCCAAAGGGAACCTATAAAGAATTGATTTTGCAAGAAGGGATTGAAGAAGATAACACAAAATATATTTTAAAGTAACCATAAAATCAGTAAAGAAGCTCTCAAATGGGAGCTTCTTTTGTGAACTCTTACCATAAAAATGCATAGAATTTTTTTATTTTGTAATAAACCGAGGAATGTAATAAAAAGCTTATATTTCAAGGATTTTATGTATTAATTTTAAATAAAGCATTAACCAGTAACCTATGTACAAAAAAATCATTAAAAACACTTGAAAAGTCCATATTTTCATGATATATTATAACAAGTCGATAAATAGAATAAGAAGGGAAATGAGAAAAATGGGAATATTCAGGAAGATATTTAAAAGCTATAGTGAAAAAGAAGTAAAAAGAGTAATGCCAATAGTAGATAAAATAAATGGACTAGAAGACGAAACATCAAAATTAACAGATGAGCAACTAAAAAATAAAACAAACGAATTCAAAAAACAATTAGAAGAAGGAAAAACATTAGACGAAATATTACCAGAAGCATTTGCAGTAGTAAGAGAAGCGTCAAAAAGAGTATTAGGAATGAGACACTTTGATGTGCAATTAATAGGTGGAATAATATTACATCAAGGAAGAATTGCAGAAATGAAAACAGGTGAAGGAAAAACACTTGTAGCAACACTTCCAGTATATCTAAATGCTCTAACAGGAGAAGGTGTACATGTAATAACTGTAAATGACTATCTAGCAAAAAGAGATAGTGAATGGATGGGAAAATTATATAAATTCTTAGGACTATCAGTAGGACTTGTAATTGCAGGAATGGAACCAAAACAAAAACAAGAAGCATATGCATGTGACATCACATATGGAACAAACAACGAATTTGGATTTGACTACCTAAGAGATAACATGGTAATTTATAAAAATCAGTTAGTACAAAGAGGACTAAGCTATGCAATCGTAGACGAAATAGATAGTATTTTAATTGACGAAGCAAGAACACCGCTTATCATATCAGGTAGAGCAAACCAATCTTCAGACTTATACAAAAAAGCAAATGACTTTGTAAAAAAATTAACACCAAAAGTAATAGTAGAAGAAGATGTTAAAGATGAAGCACAAGCAGAAGACAACGAAAAATATGACTATATAGTGGATTTAAAAGCAAAATCAGCATCATTAACACAAAAAGGTATAAAGAAGGCAGAAGAAACATTCAGACTAGAAAACTTTAATGATATAGAGAACTCAACATTAGTACACCATGTAAATCAAGCATTGCGTGCACATGGAGTAATGAAAAAAGATATAGACTATATTGTAAAAGATGGAGAAGTACTAATAGTTGATGAATTTACAGGACGTATCATGTATGGAAGAAGATACAATAATGGATTACATCAAGCAATAGAAGCAAAAGAAGGAGTAAAAATTGCTGATGAATCAAAAACATTAGCAACAATTACATTCCAAAACTACTTCAGAATGTATGACAAATTATCAGGTATGACTGGTACTGCAATGACAGAAGAAGCCGAATTCGAAGAAATTTATAACTTAGATGTTGTAGCAATTCCTACAAATAGGCCAATGGTAAGAAATGACCAAAATGATGTAATATATAAAAATGAAAAAGCTAAATTTAATGCAATAGTAGAAAGCATAAAAGAAAGCCACAAAAAAGGACAACCAGTCCTAGTTGGTACAGTATCAATAGAAAAATCAGAAAAATTAAGTAAAATTCTAAAAAAAGAAGGAATAAAGCATGAAGTTTTAAATGCTAAATTCCATGAAAAAGAAGCTGAAATCATAGCACAAGCCGGAAAATTTGGGGCAGTAACAATTGCTACAAACATGGCAGGACGTGGTACCGATATTATGTTAGGTGGAAATAGTGAATTCTTAGCAAAACAAGAAATGAAAAGAAATAAAGTTCCAGAAAACTTAATAGAAGAATCAAACACATATTATGAAACAGATGAACAAGACATACTAAGAGCGAGAGAAGAATTCAAAAAATTAGAAAAGAAATATGATGAAGAAATCAAAGAAGAAAAAGAAAAAGTTATAGCAGCTGGAGGTCTAAAAATAATTGGTACAGAAAGACATGAATCAAGAAGAATTGATAACCAGTTACGTGGACGTAGTGGTCGTCAAGGAGATCCAGGAGAATCAAAATTCTATATAGGACTTGATGATGACCTAATGAAAATTTTCGGTGGAGATATGATTACAAAGGTTTATAACAAAATAGGAATGGACGAAAATATACCAATCGAAAACAAAATGATTAGCAATGCAGTTGAATCAGCTCAAAGAAAAGTTGAAGGTAGAAACTTTAGCACTAGAAAGAATGTATTAAAATATGATGATGTAATGAATGCACAAAGAGAAATAATCTACAAACAAAGAAGAGAAGTGCTAGATGGAGAAAACTTGAAAGATAATATATTAACAATGATAAAATCACTTGCAGAAGAGGTTGTATTAACATATTTTGCTAGTGAAGACGAAGTTAGTGTAGAAGCACTTGATACAGATATTAGAAATACATTTGGAATTGAAATGGTTGACTTTATTAAAGAAAATTCAAAAAATTCAAATGCTATAATTGAAAAACTTCAAGAGCTTGCTTTAACTAAATATGAAGGAAAAGAGCAAGAAGTTGGAAATGATGATTTAAGAGAACTTGAAAGAGTTGTTATGCTTAAAGTTGTTGATCAAAAATGGATGGACCACATTGATGCTATGGATGAATTAAAGGATGGTATTGGTCTTCGTGCTTATGGACAACAAGATCCTGTTGTTAAATATAGAATTGAAGGTATGGACATGTTTGAAGAAATGGTGCTTGATATTAAACATGATGTTGTAAAAATTCTTATGAATTTACGTAAACAAGAGGATGTTAAAAGAGAAGAAGCAGCTAAGATTACTGGTGCAGCTTTACAAGCTATCAATAGTTTAGATAATGGAGAACAAATTAAGTTGGATATTAATAAGACTGTTGTTAATGAAGGTCCTAAGGTTGGACGTAATGATCCATGCCCATGTGGAAGTGGAAAGAAATATAAGAATTGCTGTGGAAGAAATCAGTAATATCAATGGTTACAGGAAATTATACAAATTGACATAAATGCAAAAAATATGCTTTTGTCGCCAATTTGTTGCCAAACAAAATAAAATTGTCGCCCAAAATCCTCGAAAGTACTTATTTATCAATGAATATAAATTTGGCGACAAATCTAAAATATTAAAATTAGTTTAATATTGACTGACATTGTAAAAGATGCCAGTCTTTTTTCAGCAAGTAATTTTTTCTTAATATTTTTTTAGTAATTTTGCGTGATCTAGGAGAAAGAATATATTTTTCTCTAAGTATTTGTCCAACTTCTGGAGTAGATAAGAATATATTTTCTCTCTCGGCTAAATATTCAGTAAATTGAAAAATAGAAAATGCTGAAATAATTAATAAAGAATTTAATGTTGATATTTTAGAAGATGAAAGATTAGTGGAACGAGGATATGGTGATTTTGAAGGAATTACTAAAATTGAATTAAAAGAAATAAAAAAGAAAGATTCAAGAATTGATGAGGCTTGTAATTATATTAAAAATATATCTATGTATAACATGGAAACAATGCAAGATTTATGCAAAAGAATATATGACTTTTTAGATGAAATTACTCAAAAGTATAAAGACAAAAATATTTTATTAGTAACACATGGAAGTGCATCAATTCCTATAAAATGTTATTTTCTGAAATACCCTTTAGAGAAACTCGTGGATAGAGAAAAAATTAAAGGTTTAGAAAATTGTGAAGTAGTTGAATTTGAAATCTAGAAATGGAGGTAATTTATGCTAGGAAAGTTTTTTGAATGTGAAGCTGATAAAAGTATTAAGTTTTATAGAGTAATACAAACAGTTAAAGAATATCGAGATGGAAAGAAATTTCCATTGAATGAAATAGTAACTTGTGAAAGAAGGATTAATTTTAATGCAGAAGAACAAAAAGATATGGGAGGATTTTGCGTTTCAACATTTGATTACATTTTTAGATGGTTAATCAGAGGAGATACATTATGCGAGGTTATTATTCCAGAAAATGAAAAAATATATAAAACAGTTAGTGAAAATGGAATATATATTGCAGAAAAAATAATACTAAAAAATCCTAAAAGAATTGATGATAATTTCGCAACAGAATTGTATTTAAATTCTAATATACCTGAAATTTCATACTTTAAAGCAATGACAGCTTGTGCTATATGTGGGTATATGAATACAGCACTAAAAGTTTGTGAAGATAAAGTAAATAAAGATAATGTGGATATTGCAATTACAGAATTAGATGAATTTTGTAAAAGAAGAAATGAGGAAAAATTTATTGAAGATATGTCAGCAATAAAATCAGTTAAAATATTAAAAAACAAATTATTGGATATTAAAAGAAATAAAAAGAATATATAGAAATTAATAAAAAAGTTGGAGAATGATTAAAATGGTAGATATGCATAGAGTAAGATTGGCAATTAATAAAACAAAACATTAATAGCATATGATTTTTATCAAAAAGTTTTAAATGATGTTTGTTCAATTATAGATTCAGCCAGAGATTATGCTTATCAGTCTGTTAATCCTGCATTAATAGAGAGAAATTGGCTAATTGGATATAGAATAGCTGAAGAAGAATTAAAAGGACAAGATAGGGCAAATTATGGTACAGAAA
>CAKPKI010000082.1 GCA_934167135.1 uncultured Clostridia bacterium | reverse complement strand
TAGGAGAAAAGAATGAAAAAGAAAAAAGTATTATTTATATCAAGTACAGGAGGGCACTTTAATGAATTGCAACAATTAAGTCCATTATTTGAAAAATATGATTATCATATAATAACAGAAAAAGACAATGCAACAAAAAGTGCAAAAGAAAAATATAAGAATAGAATTTCATATCTACCGTATGGAACAAGGAAAAAGATATTTAGATATATATTTGTTTATTTTTATTTATGTTTAAAAACAATATATCTATATTTTAAAATAAGACCTAAATATATAATCACAACAGGAACGCACACAGCTGGACCAATGTGTTATTTAGGAAAAATATTTGGAAGCAAAATAATTTATATAGAAACATTTGCAAATAGGAATAGAAAAACAGCTACAGGTAGGTTAATTTATCCAATAGCAGATTTATTTATTGTACAATGGGAAGAAATGTTAAAATTATATCCTAAAGCAGTATATGGAGGTGCAATTTATTAATGGTACTAATTATGTTAGGAACACAAAATAATAGTTTTCATAGATTATTAGAAGAAATTGATAAATTGATACAAGAAAAAATAATAAACGAAGAAGTAATTGTACAAGCTGGGTATACTAAATATAACTCTAAAAACATGAAAATAGTAGATTTTGTTCCAAAAGAGGAAATAGAAGAATTAGAAAAAAATGCAAGTTATATTATAACACATGGAGGAGTTGGTTCAATAATAACATCAATTGAACAAGGTAAAAAAGTTATTGCAGTTCCACGATTAAAACAATATAATGAACATGTAAACGACCATCAACTTGATATTATAAATTCATTTAATAAATTAGAATATATAATAGGAATAAAAGATGTTTCTGAATTAAAAGATGCAATAAAAAGAATTAAGGAATTTAAACCTAAAAAATACATTCAGAATACAGGAAATATAATTAAAATTGTGGAAGATTTTATAAATAATAATTAGAAAAATAAAATGGGGGAAGAAAAATGAGTAAAAAATCAAAGGTAATTTTAATAATAGTTTTTATAATATTTGGGATTATAGTATTTGATCTTATAAAGAGTTATAACAACCAACCATATAGAACTTTACAAAGAGAAGTTTATAAAAAATATGGAAAAAATAATATTGAATTATTAGAAGAAAAAAGAAATGTGGGTGGAGAAGGTGTAAATAGTATAAAATGGCTATTTTTGTGTAATGGTGATTATATTAGAGCCAGTGTTTCAGGACACATGTTTGAATCAAAATGGGAATATAGTGACCAAAAAGTTGAATTGGGAGAAAGTGATGAAACAATTTCTAATATATTATCAGAAGAAAATAGTGTAAATACTGTTCGTGAATTTACATCTGAATATGATAATGGTCAAAATGGATATGTGTATATTATTATGCAAGGAGAAGATTATAACGATATCTTAAAGATAAAGAATAAAATACATCAAATATACAATTATTGCGCTTCCAAATATGATGATACACTGATAGAGATATATATTAGCAAAGACTCTGATTTTAGTAGTAAATATTATAAAATATATCCACATAGAATAAATATCTCAACTAAAGATTATACATATAAAGGAGAAACTTGTAATAAAATAATAGAAAATACTAATATGTTAGATAGAAAATTCTATATGTATTACCATAAAGATAAAGATACTGACTTTGAGAAAGAATTTGATGAAAAATATAATATTTTTGTAAGAGGCTATTAAAAAATGAATTGTAAAATTTACAAAAATTTTACAAATATCAAAAAATGAAGAAATAAAGAGAAAAATAATAAAAAAGCAGAAAAAAACAGCTTTTTCTGCTTTTTTTTGTGTCAATAAGTATTGCAAAAAAAAAGTATTATTGATATGATAAGAAAGAATGAAAGATTATGTAGTATTATACATAAATAATAAGAAAGAAAAGGAAAAAATGAAAAATGATAGAGTTTAAAAACGTAAGCAAAAAATACAGTACAGGTACAGAAGCAGTAAAAAATGCAAGTTTCAGAATAGAAAAAGGAGAATTTGCATTCTTAGTAGGAACATCAGGAAGTGGAAAATCAACACTAATTAAATTAATATTAAAAGAAGAAGAACCAACATCAGGAAATATAATAATAAATGGAAAAGACACAACATTTTTAAAAAAGAGTAAAGTTCCATATTTGCGTAGAAGTATGGGAGTTGTATTTCAGGACTTTAGACTATTACCAGACAAAACAGTATATGAAAATGTTGCTTTTGCAATGTACATAGTAAAAGCAACACCAAGACATATCCGTAGACAAGTTCCAATGGTACTATCTTTAGTAGGGTTAAGTGGAAAAGCAAAAATGTATCCGAATGAGTTATCAGGAGGAGAACAACAAAGAGTTGCCTTAGCAAGAGCATTAGTAAACAATCCTTCAATGTTAATTGCAGATGAGCCAACAGGAAACTTAGACCCAGATACTGCATGGGATATAATGAGTCTATTAAATGAAATAAACATGAGAGGAACAACTGTAGTAGTGGCAACACATGCTAAAGATATAGTAGATCAAATGAAAAAAAGAGTTATACATATAAACAAAGGTGTAATTGTAAAAGATGATAAAAAAGGTGGGTATGATTGTGAGGTTTAATGTAGTAAGTTATTTAATAAGAGAAGGTACACAGAACTTGTTTAAGAACAAAAAATCAACAATGTCAGCATTAATGATAATGTGTGCAACAATGTTAATATTTGGATTATTTTTTGTAATTGGAGAAAATTTAAATGCATTTGTAGAAAATGTAGCAGATGCACAAGAGATAAGAGTAATAATAGAAAATGATGCAACTGAAAGTGAAATTGAAGAGATTGGAAATGAGATACTAGCAATAGATGGAGTAAAAAGTGCAGAATTTGTATCAAAAGATGAAGCATTAGAATATATGAAAGACATGTTAGGAGATGAATTAATAGAAGGATATTCTGAAAGAAACATATTCTCTGTAGCATATAATGTAACATTAACAGACTTAAAATTAAATGATGAAGTACAAGATAGTATAAATCAAATTCCACATGTAAAAAAGATTGTATCAAGTAATCAAACAATATCACAAATAATCAATTTAGCAAAAGGAGTAAGAATAGTTACTGCTGGAATACTTGCATTATTAATAATAATATCTGTATCAATAATAGCAAATACAATAAAATTAACAGTACATGCAAGAAGAAAAGAAATATCTATAATGAAATATGTAGGAGCAACAAATAGTTTTATAAGATGGCCATTTTTAGTAGAAGGTGTAATAATAGGTGTTGTTGCTGGATTACTATCAGTAGGAATAATTGGAGGAGCATATACAGGAATTGCAAACCAATTAGCTAACACATCATTCTTACAAATGGCAAACTGGACATTATTGGACTTTTCAGATATGTTTAATTTAATATTGATAGTATACCTGATTTTAGGAATTGGAATCGGTGCACTTGGAAGTAGCATATCTATGAGAAAATACCTAGAAGTTTAATTTAATAGAAAGGGTGAAAAGGAAAATGCGTAGGCTTATAATAATTATATTAATATTAGTAATAACTTGTAGCCTATGTATTTGCGTACATGCACAGGACCTTACAGAGCTACAAGAACAATCAAATCAAATAACACAAGCATTAGACGAAACTAATAATAGATTACAAGCAGTTCAGGAACAAATATCTACAAATATGCAAGAATTACAAGATTTAGATAATCAAATTGCTCAATCACAAGAAGAAATAAATACTATAAACACTAATATAAATGATTTAATGACACAAATAAAAGAAAACCAAGAAAAACTATCAAAAACTCAAAAAGAATTTAATGATATACAAGGGTTATTAGATGCAAGGCTAATTAATATGTATGAAGCTCCTAAATTAGAATTTTTGCAAGTAGTATTAGAATCTAAAAATGTTACAGAATTTTTATCAACATATTATGCAATGAAAGAATTAGCTGAATATGATAAGCAATTATTAGATAAAGTTAAAAAACAAAAAGAAGACATAGAAACAACAAAAAAAATATTAGCAGAAAAAAAACAACAAGTAATAGAGAAGAAACAAACACAGCAAAAAAAGACACAAGTATTGGCAAATACAAAAACAATGAGGCAATATTACATAAGTAAATTATCAACAGAAGAACAGGAATTACAAAGCAAGATAGATGAATATAACAATCAGATGTCAGCAATAGAAACTGAAATAAAATTAATGGCATTAAATAGTATTAGTGCAGATTATATAGGTGGGGCAATGAATTGGCCAATACCAGGATATACAACAATAACATCACAATATGGAATGAGGGTACATCCTATAACAGGTGCATATAAATTACATACAGGAACAGATATTGGAGCTCCAATGGGAGCAGATTTTGTTGCATCAGCTAAAGGAGTTGTAACAAAAGCAACTTTAAATCCAGCATATGGAAATATGGTAATAATTGACCATGGGGGAGGCGTACAAACATTATATGCACATGGAAGTCAAATTTTAGTTCAAGTAGGACAAGAAGTAGAAGCTGGTACACCAGTATTAAAGGTAGGTTCTACAGGATATTCAACAGGACCACATGCTCATTTTGAAATAAGAATAAATGGACAAACAGTGAATCCTTTAGATTATTTATTAAAACCAGATGAACTTCAAAAAGCTTTAGAGGCGAATAAATCGGAAAATGAGGAAGCGGACACAAATAATAACTAATGAATAGAATATAATATAGAAGGGAAGAAATATAATGAGAAGAATAATGGCAAAAATAATAGGGATTATGATAGCTATAATTCTAGTTTCACAAAATTTGCAAGTATTTGCTTCAACAAAACAAGAAATTGAACAAAAAAAATCGGAAGAACAGAAAAAAGCACAACAACAAAAAGAAGAGAATAATAGCAAAATAGATGAAGCACAAGAAAAGAAAGAAGAAATACAGAGTGAAAAATCAGAAACAATGAAAACTGTAGAAGATTTAATTGGTAAAATATCTGATGCAGAAACTGATATAGAAAATATACAAACAAAAGTAGAAAATTTACAAAAACAAATATCAGATAAAGAAAAAGACATACAACAAAAAGAAGAAGAATATACTAAACAAGAAGATCTATTAGACACAAGACTTGTTGCTATGTACGAAAGAAGCGAAACTTCATATTTAGATGTATTTCTAACTTCATCAAGTATGACAGATGCATTGGCTAAATACTATGCGGCATCAGAATTATTTGAATCTGACAAAGAATTAATACAATCAACAAAAGACCAAAAGGCCCAAATAGAGAAAGAGAAAACGGAACTAGAAAATAATAAAAAAGATTTAGATGTGTCATTAGAAGAACAAAAAACTAAAAAGAATGAATTACAATCTTTAAAAAATGAAAAACAAAGTTATGCAAATAAACTAACACAAGAAGAAAAAGAAGTGCAACAGGAAATTGAAGAATTACAAAATGATAATAAACAAATTGAAGCAGATGTAAAAGCAGCAGAAAAGAAATATGATAGTCAATTAGCAGAATTAAAAAGACTTGAAGAAGCTAAAAAAAATAGCAATAATACTACAAATAATAGCTCTAATAATAGTTCTAATAGTGGTTCTGATAAAAATAATTCAAACAACAATAATAATAGTAATAACAATAACTCAAGTTCAGGCTCAGGATATTTTATAAGACCTGTTTCAGGTGGTTCGATATCAACAAATGGATACTATTCTAGTGGAAAATTCCATGGAGCTATAGATTATGCAATACCTACAGGCTCAGTTGTTATGGCTGCTGCCGATGGAGTAGTAATGTCAACAGCTGATTTAACTACAAGCTATGGAACCAATGTTGTAATAAGACATGCAAATGGAACACAAACATATTATGGACATGGAACCAGAGGCTCTATATGTGTAAAACCAGGTCAAATTGTAAGACAAGGAGAAAAGATAATGCTAAGTGGTAGTACAGGAAATTCAACAGGGCCACATTTACATTTTGAAGTAAGAGTATCACCTTATAGTTATAGTTATAAAGCAACTGCATATGGGCAAGATTGTAGGGTAAATCCAAATAATTATATGTAAATAAACAAGAAAGGCAATTAAAAAATGGAAGATGAAGAAAATTATATAAAAAGACAAAGATTTTATAAAACGATTATGTTAGTAGTATTAACTGCATTTTTAACAGTTATATTTACTACTATATATATGACTAGAAAATATAATATAAACAATGACAATCAAACAATTTCATCATTGTTTGGAGGATCATCAAGTGATGATAAATTAACTACATCATTAAAAAATATAAAAAATTTACTAAAAAAATACTATTTAAATGATATAGATGAAGACAAGGCAATAGATGGAGCAATTAAAGGTTATGTTTCTGCATTAGGAGATCAATACACAGAATATATTCCAAAAGACGAAATGGAAGAATATAAGCAAGATCTAATGGGAAATTATGTTGGAATAGGAATATATATGGTTCAAAATACAAAAGACAATACAATAGTAGTATTATCACCAATAAAATATAGTCCAGCAGAAGAAGCTGGAGTACTTCCAGGAGATATAATAAAAGAAATTGATGGAGTAGAATACACAGGTGAAGATATGAATTCTGCTGCTACAAATATAAAAGGTGAGGAAGGTACAACTGTAAAATTAAAAGTCCAAAGAGGTCAAGAAATAAAGACATTTGAAATTGAAAGAAAGAAAATAACAACAAACCCAGTAATTGCAGAAAAATTAGATAATAATATAGGATATTTAGAAATATCAAGTTTTGATGAAAACACTGCTGAAAATTTTAAAACTAAATATGAAGAACTACAATCACAAGGAATAACATCATTAATCATAGATTTAAGAAATAATGGTGGAGGATTAGTAGAAGAAGCACTAAAAATTGCTGATTATATAGTTCCAAAGGGAAAAGAACTACTAGTAACAGTTGATAAAGATGGAAAAGAAGAGGTAGAAAAATCAAAAGAAGATGTTTTAATAGATATGCCAATTGTAGTATTAGTAAATAAAAATTCTGCAAGTTCATCAGAAATTTTAGCAGGAGCACTTAAAGATTTAAATGAAGCAACAATTGTAGGAACTACAACATATGGAAAAGGAGTTATTCAGCAATTAATATCACTTAAAGATGGTTCTGGATTAAAGGTCACAGTTGAAGAATATTATACACCAAATAGAACTAAAATTAATGGTGTAGGAATAGAACCAAACGAAAAAGTAGAATTGCCAGAAAGTGTAGAAAATCCATTGTCAGTAGATAGAAATGATGATACACAATTACAAAAAGCAACTGAGATATTAAGTAAATAAGGAGTATTTAGATGAAAATGAATTTAGCAAATAAATTAACTATATTTAGAATAATATTAGTACCAGTTATAATGATAATGCCAATTATAGATAGATTTTGTGGAATGTCAGGAGAATTTTTAGGAATATCAACAGTATTTTGGATAATGAATTTAATATTTATAATTGCATCAATAACAGATAAATTAGATGGATATATTGCTAGAAGCAGAAATGAAGTCACAACATTTGGAAAATTTTTGGACCCATTAGCAGATAAGATTTTAGTATTATCTGCACTTGTAATACTAGTTGAATATGGTAAAATACCTTCATGGATCCCAATTATAGTATTGGCAAGGGAATTTATTGTTTCAGGTTATAGATTGATTGCTGTTGAAAAAGGTGGAAAAGTAATTGCAGCATCTATATGGGGAAAATTGAAAACAGTAACACAAATGATTGCTATAATTTTATGCTTTTTAGATAAATTTTCATTCGGACAGTTTATATTTAGAGTTTCAACAGAGTCTGATATGATGAGTAATTCAATATCTGTTTATATGACAAATGGACAATTTATTATAAATATATTATCAACGGTAATGTTGGTAGTATCAGTAATTGCTACAATTTTCTCTGGAGTTGATTATTTGAAAAATGGAAAAGATTTATTAAAAGATTAAGATTACAGGCTAAGTTTAGCCTGTAACGGATTAAATGTAAAAAATTGCAAAAAACTTGACAAACGAAAAAAAATAGAGTATCATACTAAAAGTTAATACAAAGGCGACTATCAAGTCGCTCTTTATGGTATTATAAGTCAAGTAAAAAAGTTTTGCTCAAAGAAAGGAAAAGTGATTATTATGGAAGAAAAGGAAGTAATATTAACACAAGAAGGTTATGACAAAATAGAAAAGGAATTAGAATAT
>CAKPKI010000081.1 GCA_934167135.1 uncultured Clostridia bacterium | reverse complement strand
GTAAATACATTACACAAGTTAATAATAAAAACTTAACAGATACAAGAGTTCCAAATATCGACCTATCAACATTACAAACAGGAACAACAGCAACATATAAACACAGAAAAGACCCAGTAACTGTTAAAGATAAAGATGAAGTAACATATAATATAACAATATATAATGAAGGAAACAAAGCTGGATATGCAACAAAAGTAATAGATCAATTACCAACAGGACTAATCAACTCACCAAATAACTCAGCAACAGTTATATCTAAAGATAAGTCAGGTAATAATAAAAACACTTATAAATTAGCATATAATACAGTAACAAATCAAATTACATTAACAATTGTAAATACAACAGAAAATCCAGCAAAAGCATTAAATGCATATACAACTGGAAATTTAGATTATGAAACAATTGAAATAAAATGTAAAGTAGCACAAGAACCAGACACAAAAAATCAAATTATTTTAACAAATGTAGCATGGATTGATGAAGAATACAATTCTGATGATAAGATAAAAATAACAAACGAAAAAGGAAAAGACAGAGATTCAGAACCAGATACATCACCAAATGTTAATAAAGACAATATGCAAAATTATAAAGGAAGTTCAGATAACAAAGATGATTTAACAGACAAAAATTATAATTATAAAGGTCAACAAGATGATGATGACTTTGAAAAAATATTAATAAAGCCAGAAGAAAAAATATTTGACCTAGCATTATTTAAACATATTGCAGCAGTAAGTAAAGATCAGAAAATAGAAAATGGAGAATATATAACAGACAACAAAAATATAGATGGAACTTATTTAAGAGCACCAGTACCAACAAACATAAACAAAGAAACTGGAAAAATAACATATAAACAAGATGATAAAGAAGCATTAATAGTAGAACCAGGAGATTATGTATTATATACAATAAGAGTATATAATGAAGGAGAAGTAAATGGATATGCAAGCAAAATAAAAGACACATTACCAATAGGGCTAGAATTTGTTGTAGGAAATGAAGAATATAATGGAAAATGGAATTTAGATGGAATAGACAGTGATGGAAGACAAGTAGTTTCAACAACATGGTTTGCTAAAGGTCAAGGAGCTGAACTAAATGTAGCAGAAGGAGATGCTAATTATAAAGCAAATCTATTATATGCATTGAAAAAAGATGGTGCAATAAGCACAACAGAACCTGAAAATCCAGACTATTTAGATGCTCAAGTATTATGTAGGGTAACAGAAAAAGCAACATCAGATAGAGTATTAGTAAACTATGCTCAAATAGCTGATGACAGTGATGAAAACGGAAACCCTATAGATGACATAGACTCAACACCAGATAACTTTACAAATCCAGACAGAGAATTTGAAGATGATGAAGACTTTGAAAGAATAAAAGTAAGAACAACTGATAAATACGATTTAGTATTAGTAAAAGAAGACAAAGATGGTGTTCAACTAAATTCAACAGCAAAATTCGAGGTAACAACAAATGGTGTAAAAGAAGAAAAAGAAATAACAGGTAGATTAACAATAGCACAAAATGTACCAGTAGATGGAGATCATTTAACAGATGATGTATATATAATAAAAGAAACAAAAGCACCAGATGAATATTGTGAATTTGATGGAACAATAACAATAACAGTATCTAAGAAACTAAAAGATGATGGTTCAGGATACGAAAAGAGCATGAAATATACAGTTATAGATTCAGAAGGAAATGATATAACAAACAATAAAGATGCAAATGTATATGTAAATGATGATGGAAACATATATGTAGAAGTAAAAAATTATATTGAACCAAAATTTGACTTAGCATTAAGAAAATTCATAACAGAAGTACAAGGTAAAGAAGTTACATCAAGGGTACCACAAGTAAAAATAGAAGATGGAAAGATTACATATGAACATAGCAAAGATCCAGTAACAGTACATGTAGATGATACAATAGTATATACATTAAGAGTATTTAACGAAGGTAATATGAATGGATATGCAAGTGAAGTAGAAGATGATATTCCAGACTATTTAGAATATTTGCCAGATGAA
Organism: uncultured Clostridia bacterium; assembly: GCA_934167135.1. Classification (GTDB taxonomy): domain Bacteria; phylum Bacillota; class Clostridia; order TANB77; family CAG-508; genus CAG-269. The sequence goes on along the minus strand of CAKPKI010000081.1, from coordinate 6,404 downwards.
GAAACAAATGTTAATTACATGTGGAAAATGTATGACAAAGATGGAAAAGAAACAACAAATGTTGAAGAAGCAGTAAAAGTAAAAACAACATATTTATCAAAAGAGAATGGCGAAGACAAAATGTTAAAAGCATTTGATGGAACAAATGTAAATTATCAAGATATAAAAATAGCATTTAAAGTAAAAGACCCAAGCTCAAATACAACAATAATTACAAACCATGCACAAATATCAGATGATAGTGACGAAGATGGAAATCCTGTTGATGATATAGATTCAAAACCAGGAGAATGGAATGATGGTGAAGATGACCAAGATGAAGAACATGTTAAAGTAGAATACTTTGACTTATCATTATTAAAATTTGTATCAAAAGTAATAGTTGTAGAAAATGGAAAAGAAAACATAACAAATACAGGGTATAATGGACATGAGGATCCAGAACCAGTTGTAAAAGTAGAATTGCATAAAAAGAAATTAAATCAAGTGACAGTAAAATTCGGTTATGGAATAACAATAACAAACGAGGGAGACATACCAGGATATGCAAAAGAAATTACAGACTATGTTCCAGAAGGATTAAGATTTGAAGCAGGAGATAACCCACTATGGACAGATGAAGGAAATAATGTAATATCAACAAAACAATTAGAAAATACATTGTTACAACCAGGAGAAAGTGCAACTGTAGAAGTAATTCTTACTTGGATAAATGGACCTGAAAACTTAGCACTAAAAACAAATACTGCGGAAATTTCAGAAGATGATAATGAATATGATGTACCTGATAGAGATTCAACACCAGACAACAGAAAAGAAGGAGAAGACGATATTGATATAGCAAAAGTTATATTAGCAGTATCAACAGGTAGTGTAAAAACATATTTCACATTAGCAATTGGACTATTAGCAGTAGTTTTAGTTGGAATAGTAATTATAAAGAAATTTATAATATAATAAAGAAAAATCGGCATTTAATAAATGTCGATTTTTTTTTCGAAATAGATTTACAACCCAAAATGCTTATGGTATAATTCTAGGAGAATAGTTATGAGGTGATTTTGTGAATCAGATATTAATTACAGGAGAAGAAAAATTAAAGAAAGAAAAAAATGTTTTGCCAGTAAAAACAATTGTATTATTTTTTGCAATATGTATTATAATATTAGGAATATGTATGATAAGTGGAAGTGTATATGCAAAAGACAAGATTAATGAAGTTGTAGAAGCAAGTGCAAAACCGCAAGTTGATATAAGCAGAAATGATGACAACAATACTGTTGAAATAAATGTAAAACATATAAGAGGAATAACAAAAATTGCATATAGATGGAATGATGAAGAAGAAAAAATAATAGATGGAGAAAATAAAAAAGAAATAACAGAGACATTAGACTTAATGGGTGGAAATAATACATTAACAGTAACAATAACAGAAGAAAACGGACAGTCAGTAACATATGAAAAGCAATATAAAGTTGGTAATATACCAGTAATAAAATTAGAGGCCGTATCAAATGGAGTAAAATTAACATCATTAAGTGAAACAAAAATAGACTACATTGTATATAGTTGGGATTATGGAGATGAACAAAAAATTGAAGTAGGAGACACATCATATGAAGGAATAATAAATGCTCCAAAAGGAAAACATACTTTAGAAATAAAAGTTGTGGATGTCAACAAAATGGAAGCTAAAAAAGAACAAGATGTAGTTGGAGATACTGAGCCTACACTAACAGTAAAACCTCAATATGTTGACAATAAGGTAGCATTTGTAATAGATGGTGAAGACGACGAAGGAATAACAAAAGTAGAAATAGAACATAATGGAGGAGCAAAACAAACAGAAACAGTAGATGATAAAACATATCATAAAAATATTGAAATGACAGCAGGACAGACAAATACATTAGCTGTAACAATAACAAATGTAAATGGATTACAAAAAACAGTAAAAGTAAAATTTGATAATAAATAGGAGAAGTCATATGAAACAAGAAATATATATAATAGATGATGATGAATCTTCATTACCCATATTTAAGGAATTATTTAAAAAAGAACAAGAATTTAAATTTATAGGTGTAAAAACAGAGCAAATAGATATTGCATTAAAAAACATACCATTTTTAATAGTAATAAACGAAGATGCAATAGATAGAGATGTAGTTGAAGTATGTAAAAAAATAAGAACAGATGAAGATAATCAAATAACACCAATAATAGTTGTATCATCAAATACAGATAAAAAGCATAGAGTGAATGTTTTAAGCCAATCTGTGGAATACTATGTAAAAAAACCCGTAGATGCAGACTACTTATATTATACAATAAAAAATTTGAATAGATTATTAAATATAAATAGGAAAATAAGTCCATTAACTGGATTGCCAGGCAATGTACAAATACATGCAGAATTGAAAAAAAGAATAGCAAAAGAAGAGGGCTTTTCAGTTTTATATTTAGATTTAGATAATTTTAAAGCATATAATGATGTATACGGTTTTTTAAAGGGAGACCAAATAATAGAATTTACAGCACACACCATAACAAGGTGTGTGCATGAAAGCTTTCCGGAGGATTCTTTTATAGGGCATATAGGTGGAGATGATTTTGTGGCAATAATACCAACAGAAAATGTTGATAATATATGTCAATCTATAATAGCAACTTTTGATAAAGAGGTAGTGCACTTTTTTACCAGAGAAGACCTAGAAAAGGGATATATAGAAGTTGCAAACAGGAAAGGAATAATGGAACAATTTGCACTTACATCAATTTCAATTGGTGTTGTAATAGTAGAAAAAGGAAGATTTAACAATATATTAGAAATTGGAGATATTGGAGCACAAGTAAAACATGTTGCAAAATCAATTATGGGAAGTAGTTATGCAATAGATAGAAGACAGACTCATTAGGAGGAAAAGTTAAATGATTACACAAATAGTGGTCCTAGCTATATTAATAGGATTAAACGCATTTTTTGCTGCAAGCGAAATTGCATATATAGCTTTAAATGATGCAAAAATAGAAAAACAAGCTAAAGAGGGAAATAAAAAAGCCAAACAAATTCAGAAAATGCTAGAAAGTCCAAGCAAATTTTTATCAACAATACAAATAGGAATAACACTGGCAGGATTTTTATCAAGTGCATTTGCTTCTGATGCGTTTGCATCAAAATTGGCACCAATATTAAATAATCTTATGCCAATAGGAATTAGTGCTTGGCAAAATATATCAATAATAATAATAACTATAATATTATCATTTTTCACAATAATATTCGGAGAATTAGTTCCAAAAAGATTGGCGATGAAACATTATGAAAAAATTGCATTTTCAACAATTGGAATAATAAAAACAATATCAATTATCACAGCACCATTTGTTAAACTTTTATCTGTTACTACAAATGCAATATCAAAGATATTTGGTGTCGGTGAAAATGAAGAAGAGATTGTTACAGAAGAAGAAATAAAAATGATGGTAGACCAAGGAAAAGAAGATGGAACTATACAAGAAGATGAAAAAGAATATATTAATAATGTTTTTGAATTTAATGATATTGTAGCTTCTGAAATAATGACACATAGAACAGATATGTTTGCAGTTGATATAAATATGAGTGCTACAGAACTATTAGAAGAAATAATAAAAGATGACTGCAAACATAGTAGAATACCAGTTTATGATGAAACAATAGATGAAATAAAAGGAATATTATATGTAAAAGATATTATAAAAAATATCAGCAAAAAAACATTTAAAATCAAAAATATAATGAAAGAGGCATATTTTGTATCACAAAATAAACTAATAAATGAAATATTTAAAGAATTGCAAAAAAATAAAAAACAAATGGCAATAGTAGTTGATGAATATGGTGGAACAGCAGGGTTAATCACAATGGAAGATATTCTAGAAGAAATTGTAGGAGATATTTTTGATGAATATGATGAGATTGAAGAAGAATATGAAAAAATAGATGATAAGACATATATACTTTTAGGAAGAATGACAATATATGATGTAAATAAATTACTTGATTCGCATATTCCAGAAGGAGATTATGATACTTTATCAGGATATCTACAAGAAGAACTAGGAAGAATACCAAAAGAAAAAGAACTTCCTATAGTTGAAACTAAAGAACTTACATTTAAAATTGAAGAATATGAAGATAAAAGAATTTTAAAGGTTAAGGTTTGTAAAAATGAAACTGAAGAAATAAAAGAAGAGTAAAATACAGATTTTTTAATCTGTATTTTTACTACATTAAGGAGGGAAAGATGATGTATAATAGAATTTCTATAGTTGGAGGTTCTGGTTCAGGAAAAAGTACATTATGTAATATCTTATCAAAAGAATTAAATCTTCCAGCTATACATTTAGATGCAATTAATTTTAAAGCAAATTGGGTTGAAATAGACAAAAAAGAGAGAGATGAAATTATTTCTAAAAAAGCGGATGAAAATAAATGGATTATAGACGGAAACTATAGTAAAACTTTAAAAAAGCGTTTTGAAAAGGCTGATTTAATAATTTGGTTAGATTATTCTACAGCAACTCAACTAAAAGGAATATTTAAAAGATATTTTCAAACACGCAATAATGAAAGAAATGAAATACCTGGATGTAAAGAACGCTTGACATTTACATTTGTAAAGTATGTTGCTACATATAATAAAAAGAAAAGATATATGATTGTAAATGATTTAAAAGACATACCAAAAGAAAAGGTGTTAGTATTTAAAAAGCAAAAAGACTTAAATAAATGGCTTAAAGAATTTACACATAATAACGATATTTTAAAGTGTTTAAAATAGGCAATATATAATTAAAAATCCTCAATGTAAAGAATAAATACAAAAAAAATACATACAATTATAAAAAAGATTATATAGGAGTTTGTTATGATAGTTTTAAATAAAAAGAAAATAAGATTAACAATCTTAATTGTATTTGTATTAGTATTTGGATTAGCACTTTTTAATGATAAAAAAGAAAGTGTACCAACGGTATCATTACCTGTATCAGGAAAGACAATAGTAATAGATGCGGGGCATGGTAAACCAGATGAGGGGGCACAAAGCAGTTCTGGAACAACAGAAGCGGAAACAAATTTAAGAATAGCATTAAAACTACAAAATTTATTAGAGCAAAGTGGTTCATCAGTAATACTTACTAGGTCTGATGAAAATGCAATATATGATTTAGATGCAAAAACACTAAAAGAGAAAAAAATATCAGACATTCACAATAGAGTAAAAATTGGGAATGAAAGTTCAGCAGATATATTTGTTTCAATCCATTTAAATAAAATACCACAACAACAATATGATGGTTGGCAAACATTTTATAATGCAGAAAGTGCAGAAGGTCAAAAATTAGCAGTTTCAATCCAAAACAATTTAAATAATGCTATTCAAAAAGAAAATAATAGAATAGCAAAAAGCATTGAAAATGTATATATAATAAAACATGTTGAAATACCTATAACAATTGTAGAATGCGGATTTTTATCAAACCCAGAAGAAGAAAAAAAGTTATTAGAAGATGAATATCAAAATAGACTTGCATGGGGAATATATAATGGCATAATAGACTACTTTTATCAATAATATTTTTTTAGTATAATGATTTTATTAGTTTTTTATAAGAAATAGTTCACATATAAGCTTTTCATTACATTCCTCGGCTTATTACGAAATTTAAGAAATTCTAATTTGCTTTATGGGTCCTTTCCACTATCGTGAACTCTTACCATAAAACTACATAAGAATTTCTAAAATTTCTTCATGCACATTCGGAATTGCATTCAAAGCTTATATGTGAACTATTTCTTTATAATAATTTAAAATAAAATATTATTCTATAACACAATACTACAAAAATACTGTAACCTTACGGCTATGGTGTTTTTTTATGTAAAAAATATGTGAAATTTGTGGAAATAGATTGACTTTTTGCTGGTTTCATTGTATGATATTAGTTGTAAAAACTGGGATTTAAAATTCGAAAGAATTGTCCTAAGGAGGAAGAATATGGGAGAAGTTATAGTTATAACATCAGGAAAAGGTGGAGTTGGAAAAACAACAACAACAGCAAATTTAGGGTCAAGTTTAGCACTAGAAGGAAAAAAAGTAGCATTAATAGATACAGATATTGGATTAAGAAATCTAGATGTAGTAATGGGATTAGAAAACAGAATAGTATATGATATAGTAGATGTTGTTGAAGAAAAATGCAAATTAAGACAAGCATTAATAAAAGATAAAAGATTTAAAGAATTATACCTACTACCAGCTGCCCAAACAAGAGATAAAAGTGCCGTAAATGAAGAACAGATGAAAGAATTAACAAATAAACTAAAAGAAGAATTTGACTATATACTTGTAGAC
>CAKPKI010000080.1 GCA_934167135.1 uncultured Clostridia bacterium | reverse complement strand
TTTAACTTCAGTTTGTCCAGGTTTTTTTTCATCTGGTGGTGTATTATCATATGGTTCTACCAAAATTAATTGTTGCCAATTTTGTGCACCTGTACTTAAATAATATATTTTAACATGATATTCTGTTTTTGCAGCAGCTGCTTTAGCTTGTGCTATATATCTATTTACATCTGCATCTGCATATCCATTATTTTCAGCATATGTTATAAATTTATATTTTGAGCCAACACTATTAACCCATGTATTCCAGAAACCATATAAAGCCTTTTGTGCTGCATTATAATTTCCATTTGTTCCATAACCTTGTGTTAATGCTCCACCTAAAATTGCAGCTAAAGTCGCATTATTAGGATTGTCTGCTGTTGTTACACCTGTGTCACTGCTGATTATTTTATTTCCTTTTATCTCAACCCAGTGGCGAACATAAAATTTAGGTTTGTTACCGCTTTCATTAAAGTCCCAGAACTTTTTATTGTGTGCAACACAATAAAGATTATCCATTTCAGTCATTTCTGTATATCCAATTTCTATTTGGTCATTTACCTTACGGTCAGTAGACATGTGTGACTTAGCTGATACTTTATTTGTCATTCCAAATATTATTGCAAATACTATAACCATTATCATTAGTATATGTTTCTTTACTGTGCTCATAAGATTACCTCCTTTCTTTCTTGAATTTTATAATGTCATTTTTTACCATCAATTTAATTGCTAAAGCAATTAATATTGTATTAATTATTACTAATATAATACCTACAATTATTGTTCCACCTGTTGATATACCTATAATAACATCTGCTGAACCCATATCATTTTCACCTGTCATATTATTATTTGGTGTTGAATTTACATCTGCAATTCCATATTCATTATAATCTTCTGCTATTTCAGCTCTATTATTAACTACACCTGTGTTTTCATTTGTCATTGCCTTTGTTAATACTAGTTTAACTTCTTTTTCTTCACCAGGATTAATTGTTGTATTTGCAAATTTCTTTGTATACAATTCATTTCCTGATAAATACCAATCTGGATTTAGTTCAGAGCTAAATGATAATCCATTTGATAAATAATCTACAATGTTATTTGCACATCCTGCTACCTCTCCACTATTTTTAACTTTAATTGTATATTCTAATACAACAACTGAGCCACTAACCTTTTTTCTATTTATTTCAACTTTTGCAAAAGTAGCATTGTTGTAATCATATGTTTTTGTATTTTTTCCATTTTGTATTGATATTTTACTAATATATTTATTTAATTCTAAGTCAAATTTTAATTTTTCTTTTAGACCTATATTAATATTTGATACACTATCCTCTAAGTTAATAGTATCTGTTACTGCATAAGCTTTATCTTCTCCATTTATAGAAATATTTTTAAATACTACTTTTGAATTTATACTATCATCAACACCATCTTTTAGATAATATGTTGGTTCATATTTATCAGTATCATATTCAAAAAGAACTATATATTGTCCATTTGGTATTTTTGTAAATGAATATTCTCCGCTTTCATTTGTTGTTGTTTCAATTGTTGCTCCATCATTATCTTTTTGATAATCATTTGTATTAACATTAAATAATTTAACTTTTATATCACTTAATGGTTTTTCATCATTATCTTTAGCACCATTTAAGTTTTGGTCTAACCATGCTTTACCATTTATTACATTTTTTATGTTTTCAGCAGTAATTTTCAATATATGTGTTACTTCTTCTGAAGTTCCTTTTGTTTTTTGATTTATTTTAGCCTCAGCTTTATTTGTTATTGTTACTGCATCAATATTTGTTGTTGCATTTTTTACTACTGCAACTATTTTTATTTTTGTTTTTTCTCCAGCTTTAAGTCTTACTTGATATGAAATATCATTATCAATTTCAGAAACATATGTATCTGTTTTTGCTATTTCTGTTGATTGTAAAACAACTTTATCATTTTCATATATTGTTTGAATTTCTAAGTATTCAGAAACTTTATCAGCAACTTCAATTGTTGTTTCACTATTTCCAGTATTTTCAACTTCCATGTTGTATTCTACAACATCTCCCTCTTTTATATAAGCCTTGTCTTGAGGACTTGATAAAGAAATTTTAGCATTAACTGTTGGTAATTCTTCACCTAATTTGTTTGATCTATATGTATTTCCACTTGAATCTTTTACCAATGCTACAGCTTCAATTTTATCTGCACTTTCTTTAATATCTCCTTCAAGTTTATACCATGCAACTTGTCCAGCTGAAATTTTATCTATATTAACAGTAGATGGTATTTCATCACTTGTTAAATAATCATTTTCAGATGTTAAACATTTAACCTCAAAATTATCATTAATCATTTGCATTTGTAGATTTGAAACATCTTGATTTGATGTATTTTCTATAAATACTAGATAATCTGCTGTTCCACCAGGTTTTAATTGCATACCATTTTCTGCCATTTCTTTAATTGTTACTCTAATATTAGATGGTTGTACTTTAGTTGTTAATTCTGCACTTTCAACATTAGTTTCTTCACATTTTGCTACAGATTTATTTGTTATTTGTTTTTCTGATGTTATATCAGATTTAGCTCTTACTTCATATGATTTTGAATATGTTTCTCCAGCTCCAATTGTTGGTATTGTTTCTTTAATTTCAGTTATGCTTGAATCTTCTTTATAATATGATGTTCCTGAATGTTGATATCCATCTTCTGGAGTTACATATACAGTTCCATCTGGAACATTTGCTTTTAATTCCACATTATTTATTGGTTGTGCACCATTATTTTTAGCTGTAATAGTATATTTTATTACTTCTCCAGCTTTTATTGAATCACCATTATTTACTACATCATTTCCAACTTGAGCAGTTACTCCTGCCTCTAATTTAATTTCTGTTGGTGTTTCAAACCCTAATGCTACAGACTTTGTAGTTATATTTTTATCAGTATCTGTATCATATACAACTTCATATTCTGTATATGCTGTTGCATCTTTTTGAATTGGATTTGGTAATTGTATTGCATATCCAGCACTGCAATTGCTTTCTGCATCTAAGCTATTTAAAACTATTAAAAATACTTTTGCATTTGCAGTAGCAGTTGTTGTCCAACCATTTTCTGCTTTTTTTACATCTGATGTTGCATCAGCATTTTCACTATAATATATAGTAGCATTTTGAGCATTTACACTCTTTAATGCTGTTTGTAAAGTATTTTCTTCTTCACCTGTTATTTTGCTACCTTTTGTTGGTAATTTTCCTAATATTCTTACATTTTTAGCATTTACTCCAGTATTGTTAACTAAAGCAATATCAAAATCTACATCTTTTGCCTTATCTGCTTCTGAAACTTGTATTACTTGTTTTTCTTCACTCATACCTTTTATTCCAACTGTATTATATGTATTTGTATTATACATTGTTAATAATCCACTTGGAGCAGATATTTCGATATCTTTTTCTATAACTCCACAATCTGTTGTTCCACCTTCATATTGTGTTGCATTTTCATTAGTATATGTCATTGTTATTTTATCCTTTTTACTTGGAGCTAGTTTTGACAATGTTAAATCTAAGTTAAGTTGCAAATATAATTGTGTTGCAGCTGTTTCAGGATGTGATTTTTGTTCACCATTTAGTTTTATTTCAATTGTTTTTGTTTTATTATCATATCTTGAAGTTCCTTTAAAATCATCTGCATATAATGGTGTTGCACCATTTACTTTTACACTTTCTACTGATGATGGTAATTGAATTTTTATTGTTGGATTTTTATATAAGTCATATTGTATACCATCTGTAATTAACTTAATTCCTAATGAAATATCTTTGTTTTCTGTCATTGTTGATAAAGTGTCTTTGTTTACTGTAAATTCTGCCTTTGTTATAGTATCTTTTACTTCTACACTTGATTCACTAGAATTTTCTACTACTTTTTCATCTTGTTTATTTATAGACATTGTTCCAACTACAGTATTTTTAGTTTTTAATGCTTTTACATTTTTTAATTGTTCTACTGTGTATGTATTAGTATCTATAGCTTTTTTATGATTAATTTTTAATATTCCTGTTTTTTGTATTTTACTTGTTTCTATAATTAATGTTTTTACTGTATTCTCATAAGAAATTACTATATCCCCATTTTCATCTGTTTCTGTATCTTTATTTATTAGATTTATTTTATTTCCATCATTAATTGAAATATTTCCATCTTGTCCAACTATTTCTAAAAATTTGTCTTTATTTATTTTAGTTTCTAAATATTTAGTATTTACAGGCATTTCACTATTATCAGTTACAAGTACATCTGCATCTTCTGTTATTGTTAATTTGTCTGATACTTCTGAATTTGTTATTTTTAATGATGTTGTTGTATTATATTGAGTATCAATATTTGAAGCTATTTGTCCTTTATAAATTCCATCTGAATTCATTTGTGACTCTGTTGTTATAACTCCATTTGGTTCTTGTTTTTCAATTCCATTATTATATTTTGCAGTATATTTTGACTCTGTATTATATACTATTATTTCTGAATCTGCATTCACATCTATTTTAGTTGCATCAACACTTTCATCATATATAAATGTAAATATTACTGCATCATATGCATTTTTGTTCCATTTAATATTATTATCATCATTTTTTAATGTTAGTTTAATTTTATTATCTTCATTTTTCCAATCATCTTCTGTTATTGTTGTTTTTCCATTAGTTGCACTTGTTCCTAAAGAAACAACTTCTACTTTTTCTGGTTCTTTTTCACTTAGAATTGGTTCATCAATATTAATTATTGTTTGTTTTATTGGATATTCATTTTCTGACAATCTTGATTTTGCTAATATTTGAACCATTCTTTTATTTTCATTATCTATTGAAAATATTTTATTTGTTATTACCTCTGTTGTTAATTCAGCTGTTGCATCTTGGTCCGCTTGAATATTTAAGCTAACTTTTTGTGTTGCATTAATTTTTAATCCTTTATAAGATGTTTCCATATATGTACCATCTAATTTTAATTCAGATTCTTTTGTTAACATATCACTTGCTAAAGTATCTTGAATAATTGGTTGTATTGCAAGTTCAACAGAAACAGTTGCTCCTGCATTAATTTGTTTTAAAGTAACTTTATTTCCATCAATACTTGCTATTGAATCTGTTAAAATAGTATTTTTGATATTAAAATTACTATTTTGTAATTCTAATGTTGCATTTGCTAAATAACCTTCATTTTTAACAGTTACTTCTGCATATAGCTTTAAATCTTCATTTTTAATACTAGTATCTAGTTTTTCAACTTTTTCACCTTTAGCATTTTTAAAATATGCAGAGAATTCAATATTCTTATTGTTAGTTGAATTATTTGCTTCTGCTGCATAACTAATTAAGTTTGAACCTAATATAAAGAAATCTGTTGACATTATTGCTATTATCATTAATATTGCTAAAAGTTTTTTAATAATTTTTCTCTCCATTTTTTACCTCCTATTTTTTATTGTCCTCCAGTTCCAACATGAACTATTCTTTTCATTGCATTATATGTATCTCTTGATAATAGAGTTGTTGAAACCACTTGGCCATTTAGTTTTGTTACTTTATATGCTTCTACCTTTCTACCATTGCTTCCTGCTTGAACTACTTTTTGTTGTCCTGCTGGTAGGCTAGCATCTTGAACATATTGTGTTGTAGGCTCAATTGTTGCTATTTTTTTTGTTTCTATAGAAATATCATATTCTACTTCCTCTCGAATTCCCCATACTTGAACTGTTGCAACACCACCTTCGACTGTTGCAGTTATTCTTATAGGATATTTCCTCGAGTTAACAAATTTAAAATCTTGTGCCCCCCACACTACAGTTGCATCTTTTCCCGCTGGTACATAAGATGTAACAAATTGATGATTTCTTCTTGTTGTTATATTCAAATTTGCCATAACTACTGCATCATACAATGTGGATGATATTTGACAAATTCCTCCTCCAAGCCCATCTACTACTGCTCCATTAGAATATGTTGCAGCCATTTTGTATCCTGCATTTATTGTTCTTTCTCCAACTATTGTATTATAAGAAAATTCTTCATTTGGTAATAATACCGTTCCGTTTATTTTGCTTGATGCTAATTTTAAGTTTGTAGTTCTATCTCTGTTTCCAGCATTATAATTGGTAGAGAATGTTGCTAACAAATCCGGAAAAGCTTCTGTTCCTATATCTTTTACAGTCTTACTTGGCTTAGTTATTTTCAATGGAATTTCATATTCTTCTTTATCTTCTGTAATTATTGACTTAGCTTCTTCTACATCAAAATCAATCCCTTCTTCTTCTGGATATACTGTAAATGGTTCTTTCGTGTAATATGCATCTTTTACTTCTTTGTAAATTTCTTTGTGTATTTCTTCTATGTTTATTTTGTCTGGGTTATCTTGAACCATTGGTATTTCTATTTTTATTTCATCTTCTGTATTTTTATATAAAGAATCGTATATTTTTGATAACAATTGTTCTTCATCTACTTTTACACCTTGTTTGCCAGCTGTTATTATTAATTTAGACTTTTCTATGTAATAACTTGGTTGTACAACTGCATCATCTATACTATTATTTATATTTTGAGCAATTTGTTTTATCATATCACTGTCTATTGTAACATCTAATTCTATATTTCTACCATTACGCCATATGTCTAGTATTGAAAAATTATTTTGTATTATATTTCCATTTCTTCCAAATTCATATGCCTTATCTACTGCTTCTTGAATTTTGTAATTTACTTCTAACGCCTCGTATGTAATCGATGTTTCATAGTCTTCGTGTGATAGATATATTTGTTTGTCAGATTTTGTTTCATATATTTCTTCTAATTTTGTAATTGCTTCTTCTTTTGTAAGATTAGAGATATCTATTTGATTAACTGTTATTCCTTTTAATATTTTTACATTTTGTGAGTTTATTATTGCAAAGATTGTAGAAAATACCGCTACCAGAACAATTATAATTGCTATAATTACTAGTGTTATCCATATTCCTTTTTTCCTTTCTGATGTTGGTTCAAATTTTACAACTTCTTCTACTTTTTCAACTGTTTCTAATTCCTCTTTTTTAGCATTTTCTTGCTTTTTTGCTTCTGTTTTTACTTCTCCCATACTTTTACTCCTTTTACCTCTTATTATATAATATCACATTTTTCAGAATTTGACAATTTTTTTAAAGAATTTTTTAATATTTTATTATCATATAACCAAATTTTATATTTTTTTGAAAAAACACTTGAATATTGTAGAAATTAATAATATAATATCTTCAACAAAAGATGAAGGAGTTTTAAGATGGAATTAATAAAAAATATTTTTTTTAATACCGATAAATTAGTTGAAAATAGTAAAGTAAAAATATCATATACTGGCTCATTTTTTCAAAACAATTCAGAAAAAGTGTTTTTTCATTATGGCTTTGGCGAAAACTGGGACAATGTAAAAGATGTAGTTATGAATAAAACCGAATTAGGTTTTCAAACAGAAGTAGAACTAGGAACAGGAGAAACATTTAATTTTTGTTTCTTCAACGAAAAAGGCGAATGGGACAACAACTTTGGAAACAATTATGTATTTAATATTGAGAAACAACCTGTCGAATTAATTGTTTTAGATGATGAACCTGTATCTTTAGGACATGCAAGAAAATTAAGAAAATCATATATATGGAGCAAAAAAATTCGTTTAGCTATATATAAAATAATTACATACTTACCAAAATTAATTTCTGGTAACTACAAGAAAAAAGCTACCTCAAACGATTAAAAAGGATTTCTTTCGAGAAATCCTTTTTATGTTATAATCCAACCACCATTTATAGAAATCACCTGACCAGTTGTATATTTATCAGAAATTAACCATTCAATACATTTTGTAATATCACTTGTTTCTCCTATTCTTTCAAGCGGTATTTCTTCCACCAAATCCTCTATTTCTCTATTACTTAAATTTTTATTCATTTCCGTGTCTATTATTCCTGGTGCAATCGAATTAATTCTAATATTAGATGGACCTAATTCTTTGGCCAATGACTTTGTTATTGCATCAACCCCGGCTTTACTAACAGAATATACTGATTCACAAGAAGCTCCAACCATTCCCCAAACAGATGATATATTTATTATACAACCTTGTTTCCTTTTTACCATATCAGGTAAAACTTCTTGAATAGTGCAAAACACTGAATATAAATTAGTATCAATCATTCTATTCCAATCTTCATCAGTTACATCTATAAACATTTTTTCTTGTGATATTCCAGCATTATTTATTAGTACATCAATTTTTCCATTTTCTTTAAAAATATTTTGTACCATATTATGTACTTCTTTTCTTTTAGAGACATCTGCTTTGTATGTTTTTATATTATTATTTTCCATTTCTAATTCTTTTGCTTTTTGTTCCGAATTATTATAATTAGCAATCACTTTATGACCTTTTAAAGCCAATTTTTTCGCTATCTCTCTACCTATTCCCCTTGAAGCTCCTGTAACTAATATAACCATTTTTTCCTCCATGTATATAATTTATTAAACAAAAAAGCCAGTAATTAAGCTTGATAGCAAAACTACTGACAATTTGGAGCCACTTCTCAGATTCGAACTGAGGACCCCCGCATTACAAGTGCGGTGCTCTGGCCAACTGAGCTAAAGTGGCATTCTTGGTGACCCCTACGGGAATCGAACCCATGTCTCCGCCGTGAAAGGGCGATGTCTTAACCGCTTGACCAAGGGGCCTTATTATAATAAAGAACTAAATAATGA
>CAKPKI010000079.1 GCA_934167135.1 uncultured Clostridia bacterium | reverse complement strand
AAAAGTACAAACCCTACTAGAAAATAAAAAAATTATAAGAAATAAATTAAAAATTAATGCTACTATAAATAATAGTAAAATTTTTAAGAAAATACAGAGCGAATACGGAACATTTTATAATTATTTAAGAACATTTACAAATGATAAAATTATTTACGAAATTGATAAAACAACTAATAGTTTGTCAGATTGTTTATCAAAAGATTTGCAAAAAAGAGGGATGAAGTTTGTAGGAAGTACAATTATATATTCGTATCTACAGGCAATAGGAATAATATATTCACATGATAAAGAATGTTTTTTGTATAAAAAATAAATCATTAAGCAGTAACATTTTTTCTAAAATATGTATTGATGATAAAGATATAGTATGGTAAAATGTATGCATAATATTTTTTTGCAATTATTATTGCAAAGGATTGGAGGAAAAAATGGAAGAAAAAGAAGATGAGAACAAAGAAAAAGAACAAAAAATAGAAAAAATAAAAAAAGTAAAAGAATTAATGGAATTAAGTAAAAATCAAGACAAAGAAATTTCTGACTTAGAAGAAAAAATAAGTAAAAAGGGGATTGAAATTGGCGATGAATAATCAGTTAATAAATAAAGAAGATTTATCTGTTTTTTGTAAGATAAAAAACTTTTTTTACAATATCTTTCATAAGAAAACTGAAAAAAATATTATAATACCTAAAGAAATAGTTATAAAAGAAAAAATAACTTATAATAAATGGCAAGCAGACCTTAAAGTTAATATTGAAGAAACATATTCAAAAGACAAACAAATTAAAGAGCTTATTCAATCAATTGAAGATAAACCAGATTTGTTAGAAGAATTGTCTAATGATAGGTTAGAATTATTGATAGAATATTATGAAAAAGTTATAAATTTAAATAAGATTAAGATAGGTAACTTAAAAGCTAAAATATAATATTTTAATTTACTAGATAATGGTTTTAATAAAATTTTCAAAAGACTAGACATTTATGCTTTACCCAGCACCACGATGAACGAAAACATTTGTTGACATCAGTGATATAATTAGATAATATAGCACAAGAGCGTTCGTTACTTGAATCTAAGAGAGCGTTAGCCAGACTGCTATTGGGTTATTTTCCTTGAACCACAATTTGTCTATGACTTAATGTCAATAAAGATGTATAGTAGTATAATAATATATAAAATAACTTGCTGTACAAGTATATTATATAGGAGGAAAAAATGGATGTAATATACAAAGTTTATTGTGGGATTGATGTTCACAAGAATAAATTAGTTGCATGTTTAAAAGAGAAAGGCAAGCAAGAACAAGAGCTTTAAATAGATTACAAAAAAGAAATGGACATTGTTTTGGAAAGTTATTCAGATAATTTAGTAACTTTTCCAGATGAAATTGATAATTGGACAAATAGTTTGTAAAAATTTGATTAAAATAATCACATTAAAGAAATAGATTAGTTTTTAATAAAACTAGTCTAATTTTTTTTAACAAAATTACAAACAACTGTTTACAGAACAGAAAATGAATGTTATAATATTATAAGAATAGGAGGTGGACTATGCAAGAACAAAATATTTATATTGCTATTGACTTAAAAAGTTTTTATGCCTCTGTAGAATGCAAAGAAAGAGGACTAGATCCATTAACAACAAATTTAGTTGTAGCTGATGAGAGTAGAACAGAAAAAACAATATGTCTTGCAGTAAGTCCATCATTAAAACAATATGGAATACCTGGAAGAGCAAGATTATTTGAAGTTATACAAAAAGTAAGAGAAGTAAATGCATATAGAAGATATAGTGCACCTAGGCATATATTAAATGGTAAATCATATGACGCAATAGAATTAAAAAAGAATCCTGAACTAGAATTAGACTATATAATTGCACCACCTCAAATGAAAAAATATATGAAATATAGTACAGAAATATATAATATATATTTAAAATATTTTTCAGCAGATGATATATATGTTTACTCAATAGATGAAGTATTTATTGAAGTTACTCACTATTTACAAACATATCAAATGAAGGCAAGTACATTAGCAACAAAGGTAGTTCATGATGTATATGAAACTACAGGAATTACAGCAACATGTGGTGTTGGAACTAATCTTTATCTTGCAAAAATTGCAATGGATATTGTAGCAAAACATGCAAAAGCTAATAAATATGGAGTAAGGATTGCCTGTTTAAATGAACAACTGTATAAACAACAATTATGGAATCATAAGCCATTAACTGACTTTTGGAGAGTTGGAAAAGGAATTGCCAAAAAACTTGAACAAAATAATATATATACAATGGGAGATATCGCAAGATGTTCAATAACTAATGAAGACAAATTATTTAAATTATTTGGAATAAATGCAGAATTACTGATAGATCATGCATGGGGATATGAACCATGTACAATGCAAAGTATTAAAGAATATGTTCCAAATACAAATAGTTTATGTTCAGGACAAGTATTACATTGTCCATATAATTATGAAAAAACAAAATTAATAATTAAAGAAATGGCAGAATTATTAACTCTAGATTTAGTAGATAAACATGTAGTAACAAATCAACTTGTTTTAACAGTAGGATATGATATAAAAAATCTTGATAAATCATTTATAGAATATAAAGGAAAAGTTACAATAGACAGATATGGTAGAAGTGTTCCGAAACATGCACATGGTACACAAAATATTGACCATTATACATCTTCAAATAAAATTATTGGAGAAGAAATAATTAAGCTATATGAAAGAGTTATAGACAAAAATCTACTAACAAGAAGAATTAATATATCAGCTAATAATTTAATAACTGAAGATGAGGCTGAAAAAAAACAAAAATTTGAGCAAATAGATTTATTTACTGATTATTCAGAAATAAAAAAGAAACATTCAAAAGAGAAAAAAGAACATGAATTACAAAAATCAATTTTAGATATAAAGAAAAAATACGGGAAAAATGCTATTTTAAAAGGAATGAATTTTGAAGATGGTGGAACAACAATAGAAAGAAATGAACAAGTGGGAGGTCATAAAGAATGACAAATAAATATGAAGATATAATAAATTTATCAAGACCAATTTCTAAACACCCTAAAATGAGTTTATACCAAAGGTCTGCCCAGTTTGCACCTTTTTCAGCTTTAACAGGTAATGAAGTAGGCAAAAGCAATAAAAACATAATGGGGAGAAAATAAAGATATATGGAGAAATACAAAATTTTAAGAGATTTAGTTAGATTTAATACAATACAAGATAAAGAAAATGAAGATATTATGAATTATATAGAAAAAATTTTAACTGTAAAAGGATTTGAAACAGAATATAAAGATAAAAATTTAATTATGACTTATGGAAAAAATCCTTCATTTGGCTTTTTAGGGCATACAGATACAGTTGAATATACTGAAGGATGGAATACTAATCCATTTGTTCTAAAAGAGAAAGGCGATAAATTATATGGACTGGGTGCCTGTGATATGAAAGGTGGAATTGCAGCGATTTTAGAAGCAGTATTGGAAACAGATTTTAGTAAGATAAAAAATGGTATAAAATTATATTTTACTTATGATGAAGAAAGAGAATTTTCTGGAATTCGTAATATAATAAACAAAAAAGAAAAGTTTACTAATTTTATGGTATTTGGAGAACCTACAAATAATGAAGTGCTTATAGGATGTAAAGGACTTTTAGTTTGTGATTTACATTTTAAAGGAGTAAAGGCACATTCTAGTAATCCAGATAAGGGAAAAAGTGCTAATTTGAATGCAGTAAGATTTCTAAGTGAGCTAGAGCAATTTTATTTGAAAAGTATAAAAGAAAAAATAAATAGCAATTATGAAATACCATATACAACAATGAATGTAGGAATTTTAAAAGGTGGAAGTGCCAAAAATTCTATTCCAGCAGAATGTTATGCTACTTTGGATTTTAGAATAGTAGAATTAGAACATACAACATTTATTTTAAATAAAATAGATGAACTATGTGAAAAATATAATTGTAGATGTGATGTTATTGAAAGAATAGAGCCTTTTATTAATAATGTAGACTATGAAAATGAAGGAAAAACAGCAAATTTCATGACTGAAGCAAGTTTTGTAAATTGTGAATCAAAAATTATATTAGGAGTAGGACCAGTTACAGCTCACGAAGTGAATGAATACATAGAAAAAAGTAGTTATGATAGATTAGTAGAACAATATAAAGAATTAATTAAAAAATTTTCATAAAACTATTAGTCGATTGTGGATATCGACATATATAATAGCATTGAAATAATAGGGATGATATTGATAAAACTAGAAGTTTGATAGATTCAGTCTATAATGAAATTTATATAGATACAACTGAACTTTCAGAAGATGAAGTAGCAAGTGTAGTAACTAAAGATCTAGAACGAATTGAAAAAGAAAAACAAAATTTTAAACAATTACAAAATGTGGATTCAATAGATAGACAGCATTTTGAATGGATTTTTAATCCGTTTTTAGAAGTTATAAAAGCATATTTAGACAGAAATTTAGATAAATTTTTAAAAGAAAAAGAATATATAAGTAAAACAGATTTAGAATATCAAGTTTTAATAAAGATGTGTTCATATAAGATAGAAGAATTATTTAAAGGAGATATAGCATTACTTAGAGAAATAAACAGTGGAATAAATAATAGAGCAGATAAATTAGATATATTTATGAAGTATTTAACAGATAAAAGAGTGAACTTAAATTATGAATTAGTCAATATAGAAATACAAAATCAAATTGATAGATTAAGTAATTTATATGATAATAATTCTACAAAACAGATTATGGCAACATTGAATAACTCTGAAAATAAAGGAAATATATTATTAGAAAATATTATTTATAAAAAAGTTGATAAAGAAATTAGCCGATTTATAGCTAGAAACTGTCACTATTTACATACACCACGAGATGACGAATTTGTATCATATGGTGCATTTGTTGAAGGACAAGCATTGCCGATAGCATGGGTATCATTTTCTAAACAAGATAGAGAATATAAGAAACAGTTATTATATTATTTAGGAATCGAACCTCAAAATACATTAGAAATGACAAGAGCTTGGTGTTCAAATTCAGCCCCACAAAATATAATGAGTTCTTTATTTCAATATTCAATAAATGAAGTAGAACAAGAGTGGAAAAAACTAAAAGAGCAAAGAAAAGTAAATAAGAACTTACAAGCGATAACAACTACAATTAATCCTAATTTAGGATTTAAAGCATCATCATTCTTGGGAGGTAATTTTATTCCTTTTGCTCTAAGACCTGCTAAATTTACATATGGAAGAAAAGGAAATACAACAGAATATATGACAAGAAGAGAAATAGAAAAGAATAATTTAGAGTATGTAGAGAATCAATTTAATGTATTACCATTGAATGAAATTATTCTAAATATGGATAAAAGAAAACAAGAAGAAATATCAAGAGGGAGAATTTATACTATGGACCAAAAAAATTATAATCTAGTATTAGAAGGAGAAGTAAATGAAAAAGATATTAATAGCGACCAAGAACAAAGATAAATTTGAAATTGTAACAAAAATATTGAATAAAATAAATAATGTGAGTTATGAATATTATAGCTTGTATGATATTAAAAATTTAGAAAAAAGTGATAAAGAAGAAGGAAATATTGAAGTGAGAGCTTATAATAAAGCAAATCAAATATATTCAAGCGTCAAAGATAATGATTTTAAATATATAATCGGTATAGATGATGGAATTAAAATGAGAGGAATTCTTAGAGAAAATGTTAAAGATTATATAGAAGATATAATTAATGATAAATATTTATCTGAAGGAGAACAAGTTGAAATTGTTAGAGCATATTGCTTTATGAATGAAAAAGGAGAATATAAGACAGTAACAACTGAAATTCCATTTAAATATCAAAAATATAATGGAAATTTAAAAATAGAAGAAAATAGCTATCCTTTAAGTAATGTTTTAAGACCGATTAATTCTGATAAAACTGTTGCTCAAATGGACAAGGATGAAAACAATCAATATTACTTGAAGTATTCGGAGAAAAAAATAAAAGAGGTTTTTAAATGATAGAAAATGATGAACAAGCTAAAAATGCCATTATTGAGAACATGGAGATATATAATAAAAGTGAAGATGCAAAGAAGTTATTAACTATAATATTAAGATTATGTGAAAAGTATTCTTTTGTGGAAAATCAAACATATCCTAGACCATCTCATCCAATAGAAGAGAAAAGAAAGGAACCATATTATACTTTAATTGCAATTATTTTGTCGTTAAGAACAACTTTAGAAAATGAAACAAAAGCAGTTAAAGCTTTTATGGGAAAATATAAATCTATTAGTGAAGTATTAAATGCAGATGAAAATGAAATGATAGAAGTTATAAAGGTAGCGGGTATGCCACAAAAGAAAGCTCAAACAATAATTAAGCTTTCTGAATATATACAGAAATATTATAATGGTAATATTTGGAATGCAAAAAAGGAATCCGTAAGCAAAACTAGAGAAGAATTATTAAAAATGCCTGGTGTTGGAGATAAAAGTGCGGACTGTATGTTAGAATTAGGTTTTGATATGCCAAGTATGGTCGTCGATATAAATGTTTTTAGAGTAGCATCAAGACTTTTTGGAGAAAAATGGGCAGAAAATCCAGATTTTACGAATAAAAAGCAAATAAAGGCTGTCAAAGATAGGTTAGAAAATAGTTTACCACGAGATTATTTGACATATCAGATTGCACATACAATGATTTTATTACAAGGCAAACATATATGCAAATCTAAATGCAAGTGTGAAAACTGTTTTATTACAGACTGTTGTAATTTCTATAAAGAAAAAAACAAAGTTGATGATAAAGATAAAAAATATGAACAATTAGAATTAACAGACTTTATTGATGAATGTAGATAAAAATGAAAAAATTAAAATAACCTCATCGACAAATGAATAAGAAATTAAATGATGTAAGTTTCAGAAAAGGCTCCACTAAAAGCTCTTGGCCGATAAAACTTACATCGTTTAGTTTAATTGCACAAACTGCGGATCGTTTATGGAGTTTTTTACTTCATCTCTTATTCTTTTTTTCTTATTTTACTATACTTTCTTGAATATATCAATTTTCCTCTAAATAACTTTGATAATACTTTTAATGGTACGAAAAATTTCTTTTTACTATTTTTTCATTTTTCTAAATATAAAGTACATTGTGATTGTGGAAATGTAACTATAAATAATTAAGGTGAGGAATACAAAGAAAAGCTTATATAAAATAGAGCGTGGAATTCAGACAGTATAAAACAAAATAGCAGTTTAATTACTGCTATTTTGTATTTCACGATAATTGTTACCCCATAGAACCATAGAATTTAAAATAGGCTCCAAACTCCAACCGGTATCTGTAAGAGAATATTCAACTCTAGGTGGAACTTCAGCAAAAACTTCACGATGAATAAGATTAGATTTTTCCATATCTCTCAAATTATTTGTAAGAACTTTTTGGCTAATACCATTAAGTGATTTACGAAGTTCACCAAATCTTTTAGTTCCAGTTAACAAATCTCTAATAATTAAAATTTTCCATTTATTTCCAATTAATCCCATTGTGATTTCGACAGGACAAGTAGGTAAGGCTTGTTTCATTATAAATCAACTCCAATCTTTATAGAAGTTATAGCAAAAGATAAGAAAAATGTAAACAATAGAGCATAATAAAATCAACAATAGTGTAAATTCGCATATAATAGTCTAAAATGCAACATATAGAATAAAAAATTGCTTTATAAACAGCTAAATTACTAAAAAGTTACTTTTTGGTAACTATGAAACAAAAAAGTGCCTACTTTACAAAACAAGAAACAGAAAGTAAAATAATTACAGAAATAAAAAATAAAGTAGCTACTAAATTTAATAAAATAATAAGGAGTGTATAAAAATGGAAGTTTCAAAAGTTAATTTAGGAAAAGGATTTATAGATATTTATAATTTTGGAGATATAAAATTACATTGTTATCAAACAAATGATTTAATGAATGATGAAAGTTATATATTAGAAAACGAAGAAAATATTTTATTAGTAGAATTTCCTGCATTTTATGATAACTTAGAAGAATTCGAAAAATATGTAAAAGGATTAAATAAAAATATTGTAGGAAAAGTTTTTTCAGATCATCCTAATGGAGGAACAATATTAAAAGAAGTAAAAGGATATGCTTCAGAAGGAACAATAAAATCAATGAAAGAAGGAACAATTTATAATTTGATTACTGGATTTGAAAAATCATTTAATGGAACTTTTGCAAAAGAACTTCATAAAATAACAGATGTATTAAAAGATTCAGAGGTTAATATTGGTGGATTTGAACTTAAAATAACATATCATGATGAGAACATTGAAATAGAGTTCCCACAAATAGGATGTATATATACGCATATGTTAGGACATGATTGTCATTCAATAGTTGCAGGTGAAGGCCATGCTAATATAATGATAGAGCAATTGAAAAAATATAGAGAAAGAAATTATAATTTAGTATTATCAAGTCATCATACACCTGAGACATTAAAAGATGTTGATACAAAAATTGAGTATCTTGAAGAATTAAAGAAGTTTGCAAAAGAAAGCACTTGTGCAAAAGATTTCAAAGATAAAGTAAAATCAAAATATTCTGAATATGGTGGTTTAAATTACTTAGATATGACAGCAGGTTTCTTTTTCCCTGAAAATTAAAGTTAATAAAAATTATATCTAAATATGCAGTACTTTGTTATATTATAGGA
>CAKPKI010000078.1 GCA_934167135.1 uncultured Clostridia bacterium | reverse complement strand
TTGAAATTTCTGTTATATATGTTGCTATTGCATATATTGCTCCTATTGCACTTGATATTATTATCCTTACTGCTTTGGGTTTTATTTTTAGTATTATTGATGTTGCATATAAAATTATTGAGTTCATTATCATATTTTCTAAAAATATTACATCTATATAAATTGTAATTTTAAACCCCTCTTTTCTTTTTTATTTTTTATTATATTATAATTGTAAAAAAAAATGTGTAGAATCTTGATTATTCTACACATCTTTTTTTATATATTTTTGTTTTTATTTTTACGTAAGAATGCTGGTATATCTAAATCTCCTTGTGAAGAGTTTACATCTGAAACTGGAATTGAACTTGTTTTCTTTTCCCAAGATTTATTTATAAAACTATCAACTGTTGATGAAGTACGTTCATCTGGTTTTTCAAAGCCTGTAGCAATTACTGTAATTTGGATTTCATCTTTCATTTCAGGATCTGTAACTGTACCAAAGATGATATTAGCTTCTGGGTCTACACTGCGTTGCACTAATTCAGCTGCTGTATTTACTTCGTGTAATCCTAGGTCTTCTCCACCTGTTATATTTATTATTACTCCTCTAGCTCCTTCTATTGAAGTTTCTAGTAATGGACTTTGTACTGCTTGTTTAGCTGCATCTTCTGCTCTATTTTCACCAGATGCTCTACCTATACCCATATGTGCCATACCTGTATTTAACATGATTGTTTTTACATCTGCAAAGTCTAAGTTTACAGTTCCTGTAACTGCTATTAGGTCTGATATTCCTTGTACACCTTGTCTTAAAATATCATCTGCCATTTTGAATGCTTCATTTATTGATGTTTTTCTATCTATTACTTGTAATAGTTTGTCATTTGGTATAACTACTAATGAATCTACTTTTCCTTTTAAGCTTTCTATTCCTCTTTCTGCCTGTGAAAGTCTTTTTTTACCTTCAAATGTGAATGGTTTTGTAACAACTCCTATTGTTAATATTCCCATTTCTTTAGCTGCTTGAGCTACTATTGGTGCAGCTCCTGTACCTGTTCCTCCACCCATTCCGGCTGTAACAAATACCATATCTGCTCCTCTAAGTGTTTCAGCTATTTCTGATTTATTTTCTTCTGCTGATTGAGCACCAATATCAGGGTTAGCTCCTGCTCCTAGTCCTCTTGTTATTTTTTCTCCTATTTGAATTTTTGTTCCTGCTTTAGATTTTGTTAATGCTTGTCTATCTGTATTAACAGCAATAAAATCTACTCCTTTTATGCCTTCTTCAATCATTCTATTTACTGCGTTGTTTCCGGCTCCACCTACACCTATTACTTTTATTGTAGCTGTTCCATCCATCATTGTAACATCTTCACACTCCATCATAAAGATTTCCTCCTATTAAAACTATATTTTGATTATTTTATCTATTCTTTCTTATTTTTAGGAATAAAAGAATTCCTTTATTCTTTCTATTATTGTTCTTAATACACTTTCATTTGACTGTAAATCAATTCTGCTTGAAACTGATTTTGCAAATGGTCTTGCAGCAATATATCTTACAAGTGAATAACTTGTTCTAAATTCTGGTTTTACTGTACTTACTGCTCTTCCTGTTGACATTTTTACAGGAATATTTAAATTTATCTTACCTGCAACATCACTCTTATTTATATTTGTAATTCCTCTACCAGCTAATATTACTGTACTTATATTTTGTTTTACATTTTGAGTTGTAATATCTTTATTTATAATTGTAAATATTTCTTCTATTCTTGCTTCTATAATTTCGATAAGTTCTGAACTTTTTATTACTTTATTTCTACTCTCATCTTTACATGTATTTAACATTATTTCATTATCATTGTCTATATAAGATTTTAATGCTAATCCATATTGTCTTTTTAATTTTTCGGCTTCTTCTTCTGAAATATTTAGTACTAATGCAATGTCGTTTGTAATATTATCTCCTCCTAATGGAATTGTATTTGTGTATGTAAATGCATTTCCTTCAAAAACACCTATTTCTGTGTTTCCTGCTCCTATGTCTAATAACATTACATTATCATCTAATTCGTTAGTATCTAACATTAGATTTCTTTCTGCTAATGCAGTTGGTACTATCCCATCTATTTCTATTCCAACTCTCTTAAATATTGCCGATAACTGTCTTACATAGTCTTTATCAGCCAAAATAATTTGTGCTTTTAATGTAAAATTAGAACTTAAATTTCCTACTGGATCTGTTACTATTTTTCCATTGTCTAGCACTATTTCTGATGGTACTATATCTATTATTGTTTTTCCTTCTGGTATTTCTATGTCTTTAGCTTGCATCATTGCACTTTGAACATCTTTTAATGATATTCCAGCAAATTTGTCTTTTAATTCTTTTAATATACTATTTTGAACTATTGTAACATATTTTCCAGGTATTGTTACATATGCTGAATTAATTTTAAAATCCGCTTCTTCTTCAGCATCATTTATTGTTTTTGCAATACTTAAACTTATATCTTCTTCACTAATAATTTTACCTTTTTTTAGTCCTGCACATTTTTCTGATGTACTACATATTGTTTCTATTTGTCCAAAATTATTTACTTCTCCAACAACAGTGCAAACTTTAGATGTACCTATATCAATACCAATTATGATATCACCTATTGCCAAGATAATTCCTCCATTTATTTATGTGTTTTCCTTAGTGTTATATATATTACATTTTGACAAAAATGTCAATACAATTTGAAATATTTTTGAAATATTTTTGTAATATTAATGCAACATTTGTAATATTTTTGTAATGTTTTATTTTACCATTTCTGTCTTTTTTTTATGCTTTTTTTCCATCCATCTTTCTATATAATATCTTCTAATTATTGTTAAATTTGTAAACATTCTTCCTACAAATACAACTAATGCAGCTAAGTAAATATCTAGGTTTAATTTTTGTCCTAAATATGTTAATGCTATAGAAAGTATACTATTACAGAAAAAACCTGATATAAAAATTGTCAAATCAAAATTTTTCTTTAATACTGATGTTATTCCACCAAATACTGAATCTAATGCAGCAACTACTGCTATTGCCAAAAAGGTAGAATATGTATATGGTATTATTGGTGCATTAATTCCTATAAGAGCACCAATTATACACCCAATAACTATCGCTATTATAATCATTTTATTTGTCCTCCTTAATTCATATATTTTGTTGTAATTTCTTTATCATACTTGTCTATTTTTACTTTTTTATTTGTATCAACACTTGTTTCGTGCCCTAGTTCTTTTAATTGATCTACTCCTCCACCTTTTCCTGATACTGCACTTTTTAAATAGTCGGCATTTCCAATTGCATTTATAATATATGGTGAAGATATTTTATCTCCATTTATTTTTAAAAATTCTGTTCCTATTTCATAAACGGCTGACATAGCAGTAACTCTATGCCCATTTAATGATATTGCTTCTGCTCCTGCTGAAAATAACTCGTTTATTATTGTTAATAATTGTGTTGAACTGATGTTTTCTACTTGAACATCATCTGAAAGTTCTGTTCCACCTTTGTCTGTTAGTTGTATAACTATTCCTTCACCTTCTACATCTGTTTTTCCAAGTGATTCGTTTAACTGTTCTAATTCTGTTTCAAGTAATTGATATGTTTTTGCATCTGATTCTTTTTCGTTTTTATATTCTTCTATTTTTGATAATAGTTCTTCATATCTTCCATTTAGCTCATCATATTTTTCATTCCAATTTTTTAGTTCTAACCTAAGCTCTGATTCTTTCATTGTTTCTATTGCAGTTATGTCTGTTTGATTGACTACTTTAAATTGCATAAACATTACAAGCATTAAAGCAAAACATGCTATTCCAATAGTTATTGACATTACAACTTTTTCTTTACTTAATTTTATTTTCATTGCTCTCCTTCCTTTCAGCTATTACTATTTGCTTTGTGCGTATTGAAATTTCATTACTCCTGTATATTTTGGGATTGTAATTGTTTTTTTGTCTGTCATTTTTTCAACTGATACTTTTAAATATCTGTTTTCTCTTAAATTGTCTAGATAGCCTCCAAACCTATTTACATTAATTAATACTTCTGGTAATCCTATTGCTTTTATTGTAAATGGTGCTCCTACTTTTTCGCCATTTACTTTTATTATATTTCCATCACATTCTATTGCAGATGTTGTTACTAGTCTTTGTTCATTTATTGATATTGCCTCTGCTCCAGCATTTTTTAATTCATTTACTACACTTATTAAATCTGTATCATGTACTAGTAATAGGTTAGGGTCTGCAAACCAACTGTTTAATGATATATCTTGATTATCATTTATTGTTATTATTAGTCCATTTCCTGTTACTTCTGATAATCCTAGTATTTTGTTTCCATTTTTTATTTCGTCTTCTAAGTCTGTTAATTCAGTATTGTATTGAGTTGCATTTGCTCTTTCTGCTTCTAATTTGCTTTCTGCATTTTCAACATTTGCATATAAACTATCATATTTTTCTTTAGCTTTTAATACTGCATCCCTTAATTCATTTTCTTTGGCATTTGTACTCATTGTAGAACCAGTTCCTTCTATAGTTCTTACTTGAATGGCTATTCCACATGCCAATAATGCACACATACATCCTAAAATTAAAGAAATTATTTTTTTATTCATATGTTAGTTTCTCCTTTCCGATTTTATTCCGGACTGAAATATGGTTTAAAATCACTATTTATGTTTCCATTTACATATATTGTTCCTTTGTTTCCTGATTCTTCTTTTAGTAATGCTTCTACATAATACATTCTGTCTTTTAAATTTGTTGCATTTCCTAAATTAATTGTTAAGCTTTCATTTTCCAAATATATTATATATTCATCTTCAACTTGTATTTGTGTTATTTTTTCATCAATTTCAATTTTTTTACATTCTTCATAGATTTGTAATATGTTTTCCATTTTGTTTAAATCTTTTTCTTCGAGTCTTTTTGTGTTTTCTACTTGATTTTCTTCTATATCCATTCCTATTATTGTTGGTATTTCTAATTTTTCATCTGAACACCCAATTATATACCCTTGTTCATCTATGTATATGTATTTTCCACTTTCTTTTTTTATTTGAAATCTTTTGGTTCTTTCTTTTATTTGTATTTCTATCCTACTTGGATATAATTTATTTACTTTTGCTTCTTCTATTGCTCCATTCTGCTTTAATCTTACTTCTATTACTTTACCTGATTTTGAAAATATATTGTCTCCTGCTTTTATGTTTGCTAATTCCATTATTTTTTCTTTGTTTATTTGACTATTACCATTTACTACTATTGTTTGTATTTTAAATGTTGGTGATAAAAATAAATATGTTCCTACTCCCCCTAATAATAATATTATTAGTGTTGTTATTAATGTTCTTTTTCTTCTTCTTCTTTTTCTTTGTTCTATTTCTCGTTGTTTATTTATTCTGCCTTGTGGCCTGGCTTTTGTTGGCATCATATTTTTATCACTTCCTTTGTTTTTTATAGTCAATTTTTTGCTTTTTTATTTTATCACTTTTATGTTTTTTTTTCCATAGTTTTTTTGATTTTTTTACATTTTTTGTTACTGTTTAATGGTTTATTTTAACTTAATATATACAAATGCTTGAAATATAAGCTTTTAATGAAATGTTAAAATAAGGCACCTATAATTAAAGTGCCTTATTTATTTTTCTGCAAAAATTTTTGCTCCTAATTTTTTCAATTTTTCTTCCATATTTTCATATCCTCTTAATATGTAATGTATATTATCAATTTGTGTAATTCCCTTTGCCACTAGCGCTTCTATTACAAGTGCAGCGCCACCTCTTAAATCTGAAGCAACAACATTTGTTCCCTGTATTCTTTTTGTTCCTTTTATTATAGCAGTTCTTCCTTCTATATTTATTTTGGTTCCCATTCTATTAAGTTCCTGAGTATACTTAAATCTATTTTCAAATATATTTTCAGTTATTATTGAAGTTCCTTTTGCCGTTGAAAGTAATGCTCCAAATATTGATTGCATATCTGTAGGAAATCCTGGATATGGCATTGTTTTAATATCTATAGCTTTTATTCTTTTAGTAGCTTTTAATTGAACACAATTTTTACCAACTTCTAGTATGCAATTTGCTTCTTCTAGTTTATCTAAAATTGGTTCAATATGACTAGGATTTACATTAGTTATTTTTACATTTCCACCAGTTATAGCTCCTGCAACTAAATATGTTCCCGCTTCTATTCTATCTGGCATTATATTATAGCTTATTTCTGATAATTTCTTTACTCCTACTATTTCTACTCTGTCCGTTCCAGCTCCTTTTATCTTTGCCCCAGCCTTATTTAGGAATTTTACCATATCTTCTATTTCAGGTTCTTTTGCTGCATTTGTTAATATTGTTGTTCCTTCTGCCAAACATGCTGCTAATATTATATTTTCTGTTGCTCCTACACTTGGAAAATCTAAGTGTATTTGACTTCCTATTATTTTTTCTGCATTGCAAATTATTTCTCCATATTCCTCTTTTATATTTATTCCTAATTTTTCGAATCCTTTTAAATGTAAATCTATTGGCCTTGAACCAATCTCACATCCTCCTGTTTGTGATAGTTTGTGGGTACATAAATTTTAAATGGAATGCTAAGCCTCCATTTTCATATAGCTCTCTATACATTTCATCTGTCAAATTGTATTCTTGTAATATATCTTTTGTAATTTCCCCTTTATCAAATACTACTATTTTATCAAATAGCCTTGATAATTCTTCTTTTGTCAATCCATTTTGTTTTATATCATTTATTGCTTTAAATATTAAATCTTCTTTATCTTCTAATTTATTTAGTTTATTTAATTTGCTTTCCGCTTCTTGCAATTTTTCCCTTGCATATTTTATTTTCTTTTCTAGTTCTTGTTTTTTATCTTTATAAATAAATTCTGGAATTAAATCATTTAACTTATCTTCATATACTTGTTTAAATTGTTTTTCTAACTTTTCTAATGTTTGTTTCGATTTGTCCAACTCCTTTTCTAATGTTACTTCATTAGTAGTAATTGCTTTTACATTGTACATTACAAAACTTCTAAATTCTGAATTACTTATTAAATTATCTATATATGTATTTACTATTTTGTCTAAATATTCTATCCTTATTCTGTGCGGTTTGCATCCGTAATTTTTTCTTATATCTTTTTTTATTGCTCCTTCATTACTATATTTTTTGCATAAATAACTATCTGGTCTTTTTCTTGTACCAGTATTTCCTTTTCTTTTATACATTGGAGTACCACATCTTCCACAATATAAAAGTCCTGAATATAGATTGTTTTCTGTATCTACAAACTTAAATCCATTATTTATTTTATCACTTTCTTTTTTTCTTTTTTTTCTAATTTTTTGAACTTTCTCAAATAATTCTTTATCTATAATTGGTTCATGATGATTTTCTATTATAGTCCATTCTTCTGGTGCTTTTACTCTCGTTTTTTTTGATTTAAAGCTTAATTTTTCTGTATGCCCTCCAACATAGTCTCCAATATATCTTCTATCATCTAATATTCTTACTATGTGTTGTGCTTTCCAATTTGCCGTTTGTTTTGCATTTGCAAAGTTTCTTGATTGTGATGGTGTTAGTATTTCTTTTTTATTTAAGTAGGTTGCTATTTTTTGATATCCCCAGCTCTTAGAGTATAATTCAAAAATTTCTTGTACTACTGGTGCTGTTTCTTCATTAATTACTAAAGCCTTTCCATCTTTGTTATATCCATATATTGCTTTAACAAGTAAATTTCCTTCTTCTATTTTGTGTCTTAAATTTCTTCTTATATTTTTGCTATCATCTCTTGCTCTTCTTTCATTGAACCATGCATATAACCCAAACATTTCTTCATTATATTGCTCATCTTCAAATATTATTTCTATCGCCTGTGTTTCTAAGTATTCTACAAAATCAAGTGCTTCTTTTTGGTTTCTTCCAAGTCTTGCAGAGTTTTTGAATATAATTACATCTATTTCTTTATTCTTTGCTCTTTCTCTAATATCATCAAATCTTCTAAAATCTGTTCCACTTTTGTCATCATCCATTATAATATCCACAATATTGGTATATCCATGACTTTTACAGTATTTAACTAACAAGTCTCTTTGTGTTTCTATTCTCTCGTAGTTTTCTCCATAGTCATCTCTACTTTCTCTGCAATAGATTACTACTCTTTTTTCCTCGTTAGATTTTTTCATAGCATTCCTCCATTTATAATGTATTAATAATATTTAATTACTGTTGTATCAAAGTGTTGCATTGGATGTGAAAAAAGTTCCAAAGTTTTAAGATTTTTCTTACTTGTATTTTTCTTTTATCCTATCTGAAATAATATCGGTGAATACCTGTTTATAATCCTCATTTTTATCAACATTTGAATTGTGACATATAAAAACTGCAAATGGTAATTTATCTTTTGCCTTTTTATCCATATTTGTATCTTTATTGTTCATTTTTAATTATATTATTCTATTGTTTGTACTTATTACCAAAGTACCATAAAAAACTGTATATCAGTCATGAATAAAAGGAGCAACAATTGCTCCTTTTATTTAACAATAAATATTATTTCTTTCTTCCAAAAAATTTTAATATTTTATTTATCACTCTTTTAAACCAAGATGTTTCTTTTATTTCAATTAATTGAACATTATTTATTTGTATGTTTTCTTCTTTATTTTTCTTTTTAAACATATTATCTGGATTATATTTTTCTCTTAATTCATTTTCAAGTTTTATTTTTTCGTCTTTTTCTTCTTTTAAAAGTTTTATTTTTTCATCTTCACTTACAATATAATCTCTATATATCATCGCTAATATTGCTTGTGTATCTTCTTGAACAAATTGTTCCCATTTTTCATTGTAAAAATCTATATTAGGTTTATAATCATTATCCGCATTTTCAAATAAAAATTCTATAAATTTTTTCGGTATTTTTTCTACAATTTCTTTATCAGTATGATTT
>CAKPKI010000077.1 GCA_934167135.1 uncultured Clostridia bacterium | reverse complement strand
ATTGTTAATAGTATCACAGTTTACATTATATGGAAATTGCTGTGATGGAAATAGACCAAGTTTTATAGAGGCTGCTAGACCAGAAGAGGCTATTCCATTGTATGAATATTTTTGTGATGAATGTGCTAAAAATGGAATAGAGGTTCAAAGAGGAATTTTTGGTGCAGATATGAAAGTGGAATTATTAAATGACGGACCAGTAACAATAATAATAGAAAAATAGCGGGTGACCGTTATTTTTTTTTTGCCTAATAGGATTTATTTAGATAATAAAAAATGTCGAAAACTTCTATAGATTCGACAAAACTTCTTGTTTTTAACACTTGGAAAAATATGTAAATAAGTATATAATATGGATACAAAAACAAAATGTAATTTATGTAAATTATTAGAAAGGAGAGGGAATGGAAAGTTTCTATTACAAAGAGAACAAACTATTAATATTTGAAATACATGAAGATATAGATGAGTGTATAGTAAAAAAAATAAGGAGGAAATTAGATAATGAAATTGAAAGATATATGCCTAAAGAAATTATATTTGATTTTAATAAAGTTTCTTTTATGGATAGTGCCGGGATTGGATTAGTAATAGGAAGATACAAATTAGCAAATATGTTAGGTGGTAAAGTAGAAGTTGCCAATTTAACAACACCAGTTAGAAAAATATTTGAAATGAGTGGGATGTTAAAAATCATTCCAGAAGTTGAGAGAAATGTGCAAAGATCTAAAAAGGAGGTCGAATATGAGTAATATATATGATAACGAAATGAAAATAGAATTTTTAAGTAAATCAAATAATGAAGCTTTTGCAAGGGTATCTGTAGCAGCATTTGTAGCACAGTTAGACCCAACACTTGAAGAACTTGCAGATATAAAAACAGCTGTATCAGAAGCAGTTACAAATTCAATAATACATGGATATGAAGAACGAATAGGAATTGTAAAAGTAATTTGTAAAATAAGAGAAAATGAAATTCTTATAGAAGTTTCTGATTCTGGCAAAGGAATAGAAAATATAGAAATAGCAAAACAACCATTATATACAACAAAATCCAATCTAGAAAGATCTGGAATGGGATTTACTATAATGGAAAGTTTTATGGATAATGTTGAAGTAGAATCAATGCTAGGTATAGGAACAAAAGTAACAATGAATAAAAAAATAAAAAATAATAATAAAGAAAAAGCAAAAATACAAAATGAAACAGGAGATTTTGCAATTGCTTCAATAAGGGGAGATGAATAGTGTATGAACAGGATATGAAAATCATCGAAAATGCTCAAAATGGAAATAAAGATGATATGACAGAATTAATTGAAAAAAATAATGGACTTATTTGGAGCATTGTTAGAAGATTTGGCGGAAGGGGATATGATATAGAAGATTTATATCAAATTGGAAGTATTGGCTTTATAAAAGCAATACAAAGATTTGATACAAGTTTTGAAGTTCGACTTTCAACATATGCAGTACCATACATTTTAGGAGAAATAAAAAGATATATAAGAGATGATGGACCAATAAAAGTAAGTAGAAGTATTAAAGAATTAAATATAAAAATATTAGAATTACGAAAAGAATATTTTAATAAATACGGAAGAGAAATAAAATTGGAAGAGATTTCAAAAGAGTTAAGAATTTCTAAAGAAGAAATAATGATGGCATTAGATTCTGCAAGACCAGTGGATTCAATAGAAAGTGCCAAATATACAGACAGTAAGACAGATAAAACTATAAGTATTTTAGAACAAATTTCTACAGGCAAAGATGAGCAAACACAAATTACAGATAGAATAACAGTAAAAAATTTAATTAACGAGTTAGAAAATAAAGAAAAAGAAATTATATTACTTAGATATTATAAGCAAAAAACGCAAATGCAAGTCTCAAAAATTTTAGGAATTACACAAGTACAAGTTTCAAGAATAGAGAGAAAAATATTAGAAAAAATGAGAAGAAAATTAATTGGATAAAATCCAACTATAGGAGGTAACAATGAAAAAATTTTTGTTATATTTTTGTGGATTTGTTATAATATTTTTTATTGCACCAGCAATTTGCACTGCAACTCCCAAAAAGGTAGAAAAAATTCAAAATGACACAATACCAGAAGTGGAAAATACAGAACAAAATAATACACAGACGAGTGAAAATGCAAATAATTCAGAAGAAAATAATAAAAACATAAAATTATTACATTCAGAAACAGGAGAAGTTGAAACTATAAAAATAGACGAATATTTATATGGTGTAGTATCAGCAGAAATGCCTGTCAGTTACGAGAATGAAGCATTAAAAGCTCAAGCAGTGGTTGCAAGAACATATACAATATATCAAATTAGAAATAACTCAAAAAAACACGAAAATGCAGATATATGTGATAACTATGCATGTTGTCAGGCATGGATAAGCAAAGAAGACAGAATAGCCAAGTGGAATTCAGAAGAAGCAGAAAGCAACTGGAACAAATTAGTAGAAGCAGTAAATTCAACAAGTGGAAAAATTGTTACATATAATGGAGAACCAATAAATGCTTTTTTTCATTCAAATAGTGGAGGAACAACAGAAAGTTCAGTAAATATATGGGGAGGAATAGATTATCCGTACTTAAAATCTGTGGAAACATCTGGAGAAAATGGATATAAACAATATAATTCTCAAGTACAAATATCAAAACAAGAATTGTTAGACAAGCTAAAACAAAAATATGCAGATTGTGAAATAGATTTTTCTAAACCAGATTGTATAAAAATATTAGAATATACAACAAGTGGAAGAGTAAAAACAATAAAATTTGGAAATAAAGAAATTGCAGGTACAGAAGCAAGAACAATATTAGGATTAAAATCCACTAATTTCACATTTTCAATAGAAGGAGAAAATATAACATTTTCTGTAACAGGATATGGTCATGGAGTTGGTATGAGTCAAACAGGAGCTGACAGTATGGCTAAAAGTGGATCAACATATGAAGAAATAATTAAACATTTTTATACAGGAGTAGAGATTACAGAATTAAAATCTCTTTAAATGAATAATTTTTGTAAAAATGTAAATACTTGTATTAATAATTTTAATCAAGGAGGAGTATATGAGAAAAGGAAAGAGATTTTTGGAAAATGATAAGTTATTTATATATGTTGGAGTTGCAATATTTGTAATACTTGCAATTGCTTTAGGTGTTGTTATGTATATGTTAAATAGAACTGCAATAAAAATAGAAAATAAAACAGGACAGGTTACACAAGAACAACAAAATTCTGAAACTGAACAAATAAAAGAAGAGGCAGAAAGTGCTAGTACGGAAATGGGAAAAACAGTACAAGAACAAACAGAAGCAACAACAGAAAATAAAAATCAAAATACAACAAATAATACAACTAATGTTTCCAACAATTCAGAAAAAGCCAAAAATAATACCACAAAAAATACGACAAATACAACTACAAAAACTACAACAAAAAAGGACAAAAGTAC
The DNA here is from genome assembly GCA_934167135.1 of uncultured Clostridia bacterium. GTDB lineage: Bacteria > Bacillota > Clostridia > TANB77 > CAG-508 > CAG-269. The sequence continues at coordinate 5,574 of CAKPKI010000077.1, read as the reverse complement.
AGATAATAAAACAGAAAACAATACAAATTCAAAAACAACAGATGAAAAATCAGATAAAACTGAAAGTAAAAAAGAAGTCAGTTTTATAAAGCCAGTAGAAGGAGATATTATATGCGAATTTGCAAAAGATAATTTGATTTATTCAGAAACTTTAAAAGAATGGGTAACACATACAGCTATAGATATAAAAGCAGATAAAACGAGTGTAGTAAAATCTTCAGCAGATGGAGTTGTTAGATCAATAATAAATGACCCTAGATATGGGCTTACAGTAGTAATAGAACATGATGATGGATATGAAACAGTGTATTCAAACTTATTAACAGCAGAGTTTGTAGTAGAAGGAGAAGAAGTTAAACAAGGACAAACTATAGGAACTGCTGGAAATACATCAGTTTTCGAAAGTGAAATGGAAAGTCATTTACATTTTGAAATATCAAAAGATGGTGAATGCATAGACCCAGCAATATTAATAAAATAGAAATATAGGACACAGATATTTTGTGTCCTATATTTCTCTATTAAGATTTCCATTAGTATAATCAGAACCTTCAAGCTTTTCTCCAAGTTTTACTTTATTTATAATATTGTTTAATTCATCTATATTTTCATCTAAAGCATCAATTCTAACAGAATTAACAGCCAAGTCTTTATGTTCAATAGAAGTGATTTTGCTATTGTAAATAGTTGTAACAGTATCAATATTATCAGGTATAACTCTAAATAAAAATCCAAGTCTATCTTTTAAGTAAAATTTATAAAAGGTATTGCATAAATGTTGACAATTAGTATAACATTTATTAGTTTTTCCAAGTAAGCAGTAATTAGAATTCATCAAAGGAGTTCTACCATAAACAATCAATTCAGTATTTATATTGTTATTTTCATTTAAAATATTTTGCAAGTCAACTTTGTTTAACTCAGGAGAAAGAGTAACAGTATTACAATGCAATTCTTTGATTGATAAATTATTGAAAACATTTAATGTGTAATTTCCTATAAAATTATAATCATTTTTATAAGGTTCTAATAATTCAAAATTTCCAATATTAGAAATAACAAATCCCTTAATATTGTACTTTCTTAAAATCTTAGACATATTTTTTTGTATTAAATTATAGTAATTATTCCTTATTATTGTTGGCAAATAAATATAAGTATTAAAATTACTAGAAATAGTTTTTAAAATTAATTCAAATTTACCCAAAATAAAATATTTAAAAGGAATATATACATTATCAACATTTTTTAAATTTGCATAATCAAAATCTATATTAAGTTGATTTAGTAAAACACTTATCTTTTTAGGTTTTATAGCAATGTGAGCATTAGTTTTATCATCTAAAAATGAAGGTACCTCAAGTTGGTAAAGATTCCTTGAAAAAGACGAAATCAATTTTTCTTCATACTCTGTTAAGGCTTGTCTTCTAAGCTCGTTTATTCTACTAATTCCAGCTATAAATAAACCATCATCTAACTCTATATCAATATTTTTAAAAGCAAAAGGAGTATTATTGGTCTTTGATACTTGAGCAGATAATCGTTCTTTAGATATTGGAGAATTTGTTGCAATTTCTGGAAAAATTGATGAAGTTATTGAAACCGAAATTCCATTATCATCAAATACACTAAGTTTAACAGGTAAATCTCTTTTTACAATCATTTTACAATACAAATTAATCTTTCTATTTTCTTTATCAATTGTGCTAAGTGCAGAATTTGTCAAAATTTTATCAGAAATTTTATAAATTTTATTTCCTATAAAAATATTTCCTTTCATTCTTCCAATTTTTACTACATCTCCAGGATTAGCAGAATTTATATTTTTATCTTTAATCATTAGTTCAGAAATAGTATATGTAGAAATCTCGTGTTTTTTATTTTCAATTGATATTTTATCTCCAATGTTTATAGAGGCATTAGTCTTAAATGTAATATGACCTTTATTGGCATTAAATTTTGATATATTTCCAAGTAATATCCCCATATTATTAGACTTTTCTGGATATATTAGGTTTTTATTAGGAGAAGTAGAAAAATGTCCAGAAGAAAATCCACCACGGTTAAATACTTGTAATAAATCTAATTTATCTTTTTCATCAACTGTATATGAATTAGTCATTGCTAAATCTAAATATTTTCTATAAATTCTAGTAACAGTAGCAACATATTCTGGTGATTTCATTCTACCTTCAATTTTTAAACAAGTAACTCCAGCTTTTTTTAATTGAGGTAAAAAATCTAAACCACATAAATCTTTTGGACTTAGTAAAAAGCCACTATCAATGCTTTTTAAAGTACGATTATTATGTGATAAACTGTCAGAAGAATCAGATAGTAATTCATAAGGAAGTCTACAGGGTTGAGCACATTTTCCTCTATTACCAGATCTTCCACCAACCATGCTAGAAAATAAACATTGACCAGAGTACGAAATGCATAAGGCACCATGAACAAATACTTCTATTTCTACATTTGAATTTTTACAAATAAATTCAATTTCTTTTAAAGAAAGTTCACGAGAGAGAACCACACGAGAAAATCCCATTTTTTGTAGTTTTAAAACACCTTCTAAATTGTGAACAGAAAGTTGAGTACTAGCATGTACTGCCAAGCCAGGAAAATTTTTAATTAAGTATCGTGCAAAACCTAAATCTTGAACAATAATTGCATCAATTCCAAAATTATAAGATTTTTCAGCTATTGAAATAGCATCAGATAATTCATTATTTTTTAATAATGTATTTAAAGTTAAATTTGTTTTTACACCACGAATTTTTGCATAAGTAATAGCTTTTTTTAAATCTTGGTCATCAAAATTAGAAGCAAAAGCCCTTGCACTAAAAGAACTTGCTCCAAAATATACAGCATCTGCTCCATTTTGAATGGCAGATTTTAAACATTCATAATTTCCAACTGGTGATAATAGTTCAATCATTTATATCTCTCCTTTTCATGTACATATGATTATATCACAAATATATTTGTAACACAATTGTAATATAAAAATACTTGTCTAATGTTGACTAAAAAGTGGTAGAATGATATACTAATGTCGAAGAATTACGATAGAAAATATAAAAAAAGATAAACAAATGAGAGGTGGAAAATGATGAAAAAAAGAAATATAAAATTAATAACAAGCATGTTAATAATAACAATAATTGCTTATATGATTATGAATTTATTACTTTATAAAAACGAGTCATTTGCTACAATAAATCAAACACAATCTACAGATATTAATTCAATTGATTCAAATAAATATCCACAAATTAAAGAAAAATTACAAGAATTAAAAAATCAACATCCTAATTGGAACTTTAAAATATTATACACAGATATTGAATGGTCAGAGGCAATTGCGAATGAATATGTTGGGCATGGAAGCTCACCTAGAAATTTAGCACCAGCCAATAATAGTAAATATGATAGTACTTGGAGATGTGCTGTATGCGGAGATAAAAAGTATGATAATGGAAGCTGGTATTGTGCCTCAGAAGCAGCAATTGAATACATGATGGACCCAAGAAATTCTACTAATTATGATGACATATTTCAATTTATGCAATTATCATATATGGACTGTAATGTACAAACAATAAAGAAAATGGTTACAAATACATTTTTGAATAATGATTCATATATAAACACTCTAATAGAATCTGCTAAAACATATAATGTTAGTCCATACTATTTAGTAGCAAGAATTATTCAAGAACAAGGTAAAACAGGTTCAATATTAGCAACAGGAAATGGTTATAAGGGACAATATGTTGGATATTATAATGTATTTAACATTGGAGCAAATGGTAGTGGAAAAGAAAATATAATTTTAAATGGATTGAAAAAAGCTCAAAGTAAGGGTTGGACTTCAATTGAAAGCTCAATAAAAGGTGGAGCTGAAATAATTGCAGAAAGCTATATTTCAAGAGGACAAGATACTTTATATTTTCAAAAGTTTGATGTAGAAAATTCAGATGGGAATTTATATTGGCACCAATATATGCAAAACATATTAGCAGCTCAAAACGAAGGTTCAACTTTAAGAAAAACATTTGAAAGTGTTGGAGCAACTGAAGCTGGATATACATTTATAATTCCATTATATAAAAATATGCCTAGTTCTGCTGTTGTAAGACCTTCTGAAAATAACACACCAACAACTACAGAATTAGTAAAAGTAAATGTTACAAATTCTTTATATTTAAGAAATGAACCAAAAAAATCAGCAACTAAAATAGGTAGTGTATATAAAGATGAAATACTTACTAGATTAAATAAAGCAACAACTAAAGTTGATGGAACATATTGGGATTATGTAATGAAAGCAGATGGAACAAAAGGATATGCAGCAAGGGAAACTTATGAGTCAGAATCTACATATAAATTGTATTTGGTTCCTGTAAGTCAAGATAATGATAATAATAACAACAACAATAATAAACCAGATGATAATTCACAAACTATAGTGAAAAATGATAAATTGAAGTTTAATAAAGAAACTAATGAAATTTTAGCTGTACCAGGAACTACTGGCAATGATTTCGCAAATTTGATAGGAGGTAGTGTTTCTGTAAAGAATTCTTCTGGTCAAATAATTGATTTAAATGCAAAATTGGCTACTGGTTGTACAATAAATGATAAGTATACTGTTGCGGTTTTAGGTGATGTTAATGGAGACTCAAATATTGATACAGCAGATTTATTAGCAATACAGAAGCAATTATTAAATATATCAGTAATACAAGGAAATAGTGCAAAAAAATCAGCTGATATCAATGGAGATGATAAAATAGATACAGCAGATTTACTTGCAGTGCAAAAAAAATTATTAAATATATCAGAAATTAAAATTAATTGAAAGGAAATGTTATGAAAAAAATAAGAAAAAAAATAATATATATAGCTGTAATTGCATTTTTATATATAGCATGTAGAAGTTTAAAAGTTGAGGCTTCTAGTGTATCATTAACTGCAAATACAACAAATCCTGTAGAAGGACAAAGTGTAACAGTAACTGCAACAGTAAATTCTGGAGCATGGAACTTAAAATTATCAGGTGCGGGAAAAAGTGAAACAATATATGGATATACAAACTCAGCTTCTAATTCATCTGACAGTAAGTCAATAACTTTTACTGCTGGAAGTGCAGGAACTGTATATAAGTTTTCATTAACAGGTGATATGACAGACATAAGTGCAAGCAATTCAGAAGCTGTTAATAAATCATTATCAATAACAGTTAAAGCAAAAGAAAATAATACTACAGATAATCAGGGAGATAATAATAACTCTTCAAATAACACAAATGCGGCTAATACAACAAAATCAACAGAAGCAAGATTAAGTAATTTAGGAATAAAAGAAAAAGCATATGACTTTAAGGGATTTAAAAGAGATAATACAGACTATAGTGTAGAAGTTCCTAATGATGTAACATCATTAACAGTATATGCAACACCAGTAGACTCAAAAGCAAAGGTGGCTGGTACTGGAAAAGTAAATTTAAAAGAAGGAAAAAACGCTGTAAAAGTAACAGTAACAGCAGAATCAGGAAATACAAAAACATAT
>CAKPKI010000076.1 GCA_934167135.1 uncultured Clostridia bacterium | reverse complement strand
TTATATAGTAACAAATAATAATTATGTAAAATGGAGTGCACCAGATAAGGGAAAATATGCAACTAAAGATTTAGGTGGAGGTAGAAGTGGATTTGATACAACAACACAAATACCAACATATGCATTAAAAGACAGTGCTATTAAAGCAAATATTGACGATATTTATGCTTGGGATGGTTCAGAAGCTAATGTACAAAAACAAAATACATTACAAACAACAAAGAAAACAGAAGAAGATTATACAATAAAAGAAGGTGTTCAAAATTTAGTAAGTACTACCGATGGGACAACTGAATTTAAAATACCAGCAAATAAAATTTGTAGAATAAGAATATATTTATGGCTTGAAGGTCAAGATGTTGACTGTATTAACTATGCATCATATGGTGGAGGAATAAACACAAATATAGGACTAGTTAAAGGTTCAACAATTGGCGCAACACAAGCAGAAGCTGAATAAAATGATAAAAATACAGAAAAATAGCAAAAATAGCAATTTTTGCTATTTTTTTGTAACACAAATGTAATATAAATGTAACATAAAAGCCCTTGTTGTTAGGTGGAAAATGATGTATAATATAAGAAATAGATTAATTATATGTTAGGCTGAAGACATATGTAAAATACTAAAGATTGGAGGTTAAAATGGCTGAAAAAACAAAAAACATTATTGAAGAAGATAACAATATATACAAATTTGATTTAACAGATGAGCAAAATAAAGAAAATACAGCTGATATGGATAAAATTGCAGATGAAATAAAAACAGTAGAAGAACCAAAAAAAGAAAAAAAGAAAGCTAAAACCTCAAATTCTAAAAGAACTAAAAAAACAGAAAATATTATAAAAGTTATAGAAGATGAAGATAGTGAAGAAGAAATAGATGATATATTTGGAAATGTAAATAAATGGCTATCAGAAGATGAATTAGAAGAAAAAATAAATGAAATAAAAGCAACAAAAAGAGGAAGAAAAAAAACAACTAAAATTGAAGAAGGAATAGAAAGTAGTAAGAAAAAAACAACCAAAAAAAGTACTACTAAAAAAGAAAAAGACGAAGAAACCAAAACAACTAAAACCGCAACAAAAAAGGCAACAACTAGAAGAAAAAAGAAAGCGGAAGAAAATATTGATGAAAATGCAGAAGTTGTAGAAAATACACAAACAGAAGTTAAAGAAATAGAAACAAAAACAGAAGCAATAACTGAAAATAATCAAGAACAACAAGGAGAAATAAAAATACACGCAGAAAATGATATTACAGAATTGCTTTTAAAACACTCTATATATAGAGTAGAATTGCAAAAATTAGAATACAATATATATACTCAAACAAGTGATAATTCGTACATAATAGTAAGAAGTCCAATTCTAAAAATACTTTCAGAAAATACATTTATAGTAATGGAAAAACAAGACGAAGATTATGCTATTACAACAAATCAAGACTTTAAAATAAATTATGTAATTGATAATTTAGAAAGAAAAGAAAATGTAGTAAATTTTAAACTTACAAATTTAACAGAAATAATTGCAAATGAGGAAGGATTAGAATTTATTATAGACGAAGAAAAAGTAATAGAAAATAATTTAGAAGACAATCATACACTCGTTATATCTGAAGAAGACGGGAAAGTCTATTTGCCATACACTAAAGAAGATATAAAAAGAGAAGTTGGGCAAAATAAAGGATCAAAAATCTCAGAAATAATAGAAAACAAATACACACATCCACTAGACAAATATAAAAACTCAATAAGAGCAAGATTTAGAGAAGGATATAATTTAATGTATAGAAAAGAAAAAAAATCTAAAAGAAGTGCGATTTTACTTGGAATTGAGTTGATGTTTGAAACAAATCTGCATCCAGCAATAATATCAGCATGTAAAAATCTGGAAGAATTAGATATTTATTTAGATTGTTTAGATGATAATGAATTAGAAAAATTTTCATGTTTTAAAATAATATATAAAAGTTTGCCAGCATTACGAAAAAAAGTTAAGTTTAGAGAGATTTAAAAATATAAAAAATAAGATAAAGAATGTAAAAAAATATGTCTTTATCTTATTTTTTTATGTAAAACAAAATATCAAATATTTTATAAAAAAACACGAAAAAATATCCAAAAAATGTAAGAAGAAAAACAAAGAAAAATCTGCTAAAAATACCATAAAAAAAAGCAAAAAAATATGCGAAAAATGTTGAAAAAAAACATCTGTTATGATATAAATATAAAGAGAAATTCTAACTAAAAAATCATAAAAAAAGATATAAAAAATTGAAGCAAAAACGGAGGAAAATCATGTTAAGAAACAAAATAGTTGTGAAGAAAATAAGAAATATATTTATATTAATTATGACAATCATAATTATGCTAGGAGCATATCAAAATATAAGAAGATCAAGAGCCGAAAAAGTAATAGAAATATCTATGGAGGTAATAGACAAAGATGGCAATATAGAAAATCAAACTATAACATCAGAAGCAACAGAAACAAGTGATGGAATCTATTTGCTTGAATTACCAAAATTAGTAAATACAAATATGGTAACTAAATACTATACGGCAGAAAACGAAGAAATTATAATTGATGAACAAAACAATAATGCTACACTACAACTAACAGAAAGTGAAGTATCAAATAGAACAATACAATTGTGGACAGACTATGATAAGAAAACTGTAAAAGAAACAACTGTAAATGGTGCTACAATACAAACAGTAGAACAAGCAGAAGAAAAAACATTTTATAAAAGAGAAATCTCAAACGAAAATGGAGAAGTTGTAGCAACAGGATATATGCCGTTAAATGCAGAATTAGAAATATCAGATATAGATACACAAACATTAACAAATGTTAAAATACCAAGTGAAACACAAACTATAAAAAAAGCATTCACAGTTTCAATATATGAAAACCAAACAGAAACACAAAACACAGAAAAAGCTAAAGCCGAAACTGAAGAAGTGCAAAATGAAGAAACACAAGCAGAAGAAAATCAAGTAGTTGATGAACAAGCTCAGGCAACAGAAAAAGTAACATACAATCCAAATGAATATGGAGAAATAATAACAATAAAAACAAAATATAATGCAGAAAATGCAAATGAAAGAGGAACAATATACAATCTAGAAAATAGTGAACAAACAGAAGCCAAAAAAATGGAAACAACAAAGGTAGATGCAAATGATGAAAATTCAAATGAGCAAATATATCAATTTGATACAAACGAATTAAAAACTGAAACAAAATATATTTTAGCAACAGAGCAAGTAGAGAACAGTGATGTAGCAGTTGTAAATGAAGATAGTGCAAATGATTCAGAAAATGTTTCAGACGAAATAAATAGTGATACATCTACAGTAGATACAGGAGCAGTGGCAAGCACACAAGCATCAACAGCTTCAACAGCAGGTGGAACAGCTGGAGTAAGTACATACTTAAGAAGTGCAAGTGCAGAGACAGAAGCAACAAGTGCATTTTTAGGAAATTCAAGTTTACAAAGACAAGATATAGAAAATGTAACATTTACAAATAAATTAGTAAATGAAACACCAATACATAGTTATGATGCAAGTAAAAATACAGGAAGTTCGTTTAGTACATCAACAACATCATGGAAAGACTTAAAAGGTAGTATGAATGGTACTGTAAGTGGAGGAACATGGGGAACAGACTCTGATGGCTCAAAATATTTAAATTTAAATGGCTCAAATCAATATGTAAAATTAGGAGAATATAATCCAACTGATCAAGTTAAACTAGATGTGGTAATATCAGCAAATTCTATACAAAGTGGTGAACATGATATTATATCAAACTTTGATTATGGTGGATATGGTTTATATTTAGCTAGTGGATATCCTACATTTGACATATATAATGATAAAACAGGAGGATTTGTTTCAGTAAAATCAGGAACACAAATAACAGTTAATAAAAAAACACATATAGTAGGTACATATGATGGAATAAATTTAATGTTATATGTAGATGATGTTTTAGTAGCACAAGCCAAAAGCGAAGGAACAATAAGAAAGCCTACAACAGGGATACCATTGACTATTGGTTGTAACCCTGATAATAGTACTGGCGCAGGATATGCGTATGCAAATATAAAAGTATATTCAGCAGATATATGTGACAAAGTATATTTTGCAAGTAGCTATGATGCGAGTGGAAATAATACAAATTCACATGATAGTACATCAAAATTCTGGAAAGATATAAGAGGTCATTATAATGGTACTATAATAGGTGATTCTTGGACATGGGGCTCAGACTATTTATCACTTGGTGGAAATGATTGGGTAAACTTGGGAGCAATGTCATTTAATAAAATTGCAACTATAGAAACAACAATTACACTTGACCAAATTCAAAGCGAAGGTATAGTTTTGGTTGGAAATATTGAATGGCGGAGGTATTGCGTTAGAATTGGAAAATGGGGTACCATCTTTTTATGCAATGGTTGTTAATTCAAGTGGTGCTATTGTTGGGGGTGATTATTCAAGTGTTAAATCAAGTGCTCAACTGAAAACTGGAACTAAATATACATTAAAAGGTTCATATGATGGATCTACACTAAGATTATATGTTAATGGAACACAAGTTGCTTCTAAAGCTGTGTCAGGAACAATAAAAGCACCTGATAATGGAAATAACAGCGAACGAACAGTAATGGCAATAGGAGCTAATACAACAGGAAATGAAACTCAAGGAACATTAGCAAAAGTAAAAGTACACACATTAAATATTACAAATGATGCAGGACTAATTGCACAATATGATGCTACAAAAAATGTTGGAGCAATAAAGGATTTAACTTCAAATAATGATGGAATATTGTATTCTAAAACTGCACAAACAGAATCAGGTTCTATAATACTTGATGGTAAAAATGATTGGATAAAATTGAGTCCAATGGCATTTAAAACAAATGAAGTAACATTAGATATGACATTTACACCACTTTCGAATACAGGGAATACACAATATCTTATGACAAATATTGAAGGTGGAGGTGTTGCACTTTATATATCAAGTAATAATATGAGACCAGGAATGATGGTATGGGTTGAGGAAAAAGGACAATATGTTGCTGCATTATCAGAAACTCCATTAACACTAAATCAAAAAGTTCATCTAACTGGTACATATGATGGAAATACAATACGTTTATATGTTAATGGAGAACTTGCAGCTTCAACGGTAGCTGTTGGAACAATTAAAGTGCCTAGAAATACAGATAAAACAATAACAACAATGGCAATAGGAGCAAACCCAGAAGGAAATAATGCAACAGATGGATTTGCAAACATAAAAGTTCATAATGCAAGTGCATATAATAAAACATATTGGGATGTATCAGAAGCAGGAGATAGCTCAATATTAGCATGGTCAGAAAAAAGCAATTCAAATGGAGCTCAAAAAGTGTATATTGCAAGTAAAGGTAATATACTTGCAAATAAAGACTCAAGTAATTTGTTTAAATATATAGGATATTCAACAAAATGTACAGCAAAAGAAACAATAACAAATTTAGGAGCATTAAATACCACAAATGTAACAAATATGAATTCAATGTTTGAAAGTACTGGGTATAATGCTATGACAAGCCTAAATTTGGGAAGTAATTTCTATACTACCAATGTAACTAGTATGTCTTATATGTTCGAAGATACAGGTTATAAAGCAATGTCGACACTGAATTTGGGAAATAATTTTAATACGAGTAAACTGCAATATATGAATGAGATGTTTTATCAAACTGGATATACTGCAATGACAGAACTGAACCTTGGAAGTAATTTTGATACAAGTAAAGTAACAAATATGAGATGCACATTTAAAGGCACAGGATATAATGCTATGAAAACACTAACACTTGGAACAAAATTTAATACAAGTAGTGCAACAGACATGTATCAGATGTTTATGGATTGTGGATATACTGCCTTAACAAGCTTAGATTTAGGAGATGTTTTCTATACAAGTAAAGTAGAAGATATGAGTAATATGTTCCAAAATACAGGACGTACTGCAATGACAAATCTAGATTTAGGACCAGCATTTACAAATATAGCACCAACAAATACAGATATATTTACTGCTACAGGAAAAGAAGGAGCACTTGTAATTCAAGCACCAGAAGCTATATTTAAAAGTAAAAGTATATTCAAATTAAATACATCATCTAGTACAACAATAAGTTATTCTGGTTGGACAATTAATCCTAAATATAGAACAGAATGGACACAAACAGGAACGACTATAGACACAACAAATAAAAACATAAAAATAACATTAAGGGGTAGAACTAATAACGCAATATCTGCAAGTGAATATACAAGTGATGTAACGAGCTCATTAGCACAAAATAATTTAAATACATATTTAAAAATATCTATAGATGGAACAGATATTACAAATATTGTAACTAAATCAATTGATACAGCAACACAAGTTACAAACTCAAAGACAAATGCAAAAGATGTGCAACAAGTATTAACATTATCAAACTTCCAAGAGGCTTCTAGAAGAACTGGAAAAAGCTACAAAGAGTGGAGTGGAGATATAAAAGTAGAAGTAATGCAAGGTTGTTTGGATGATATATATGGAAATAAAAATATGGAATTAACTTCAGATGGGGAAAGAACAAATCATTCGTTTACAACAACATCAGTTAGCCAAAATACAACAAATTCATTGTTTACTGACTTTATAGAACCAGAAATAACATATGTGTATTCTAGTGGAAATATAGACCATACAAATAAGACATTAATATTGGAGTTTTCTTTAACAGATAAATTCTATTCTGCTAATAAATTTACAAAGCTATCAGATGGAACATATGATGCAAGTGCTATTAAGGTTACTTTAAAGGATACAAATACACAAATACCAGATGCAAAAATAACAAAAAAACTTGAAAAATTATCAGATATTACTGAAACTGGAAAAACAGAACCAATTGGAGAAAAGTTTAGATTAACTATTGGTGGACTTGAACAAAAGGATTCAAATGGAAATAGTGATGGTAGCACATATAGTGGTCCTATGAGTATAACTTTTCCAAAGGAAATTGCACAGGATAAGTCTGGAAATAAAAATAGTTCTACAAAAACAATTACAATTGGTGTTAATGACCCAGGTTCTGGAACTCAACAACCAGTTGATGTTGTTGACCCAGTGTGGTCACTAGCATCTGCGGACTTGAATTCAGGAACAATAAAAGTAAGAGTAAAAGATAAATACTTAGTAAAAACAGGAGGAAACAAAGACAAATTAACTTTATCAGCAAGTAAAATATCAGTACTTGTAGATGGAACTGTATCAAGCCAAGTACAAAAAACAATAACATCAGGCCCAACATTAGTAACATCAGGAACAAATGGCTATGATAACGAATATGAATATACAATTCAATTATCGAATATTGAAACTTCTGAAGGAGGATATATAGAATTCACACCAAAAGAAACAATAGTTGGAGAAAAAGCAAAATATAGGGATGAAAATGGAGGAAATATTACTCTAAGAATTGAAGCTGGAGCAGTACAAGATGCATTTACTAATACAAGTAAAAAGCAAGATATTTCAGTTGGAAATATTGATAATACTAAGCCAGAAGTGTATGATGTTCAGAAAACAATAGCAAGTAATGGTGATGAAACATTTGTATTTAATATAACAGATAAAAATTATGATTCTTCAAAAAGTGCTACAATTAATGATTTAACAATAACACTTGATAATGTTCAATTAGATAGTAATGTACAAAAAACATTAACAAGCAAGGCAATTACGGATTCCGCAACAAATAAGGTGATGGGACGACAATATACATTACAATTAACAAATATGAAAGAATCAAATGCACGATTCTTAAATGCATTAAATTCTACAACTAATAAGAGAGTATATAGAGAAAATAGTGGAACAATAAAAGTAGCAGTTAATGCAAACGCATCTAGAGATTTAAAGGGAAATACATTAAATACATCAACAACAACTATAACAAGTTTTAATGATAAATTGGTACCAGAGGTTGTATATCAATGGTCAAATTCGGTTATAGATAAAAATAATAAGACATTTACAATGATATTTGATATAACAGATAAATATTATGATACAGCAAATTCAAAAGGTTTAACATTTGATGATTTAACAGTAAAAATAGGTGGAGAGACACCAGATTGGAATGAACTAGGAAATTCATTTAGTGTATCAGATATACCAGGAGGAACAGGAAAAGGAAAAAGATATACATTAACAATATCTAATTTGCAGAAATTACAAATAAAAAGTGGAGACAAATATCTAGATTATAGTGGTGTTATATCAGTAGCAATACCACAAACAAACAAATCAGGAGGAAGTGTCGCAGTAGATACTTCTGGACAAAAAAGTGTAGCAACCACAATAACATCAGGAATAACAATACCAGGGGGAAGTGGTTCAGAAGAAGCAATAGATGTTGTAGAACCATTAATAGAAAGAGTGGGTTCTTCTGCTGATGTTGTATCTACTACTAAAACTGCAACACTTAAATTTAGAGTATCAGACAGATATTTAAAAAATGGAGTGACAAGTGATAAAATAGATGTATATATAAATGGAACTAAAACAACAACAGGTATAAAGAAAGAATTGACAGAAACATCAACAGAAACAGAAACAAGAACAGAAAATGGAGTAAATTCAACTGCTCAAATAGCAATTAATTATACATTGAATATATCAGGTTTTTCAGCAAATGTTAATCAAGTAAAAGTTGTAATTCCAAGTGGAGTTGCAACAGATAATTCTGGAAATGAAAATAAACAAACAGAATTTATAATTTACAATGTATTAAAGAGTGCAGTTTCAGAAGAAAATAAAACAAGTGGATTCTTAGGAAATACTGCAATACAAAGACAGAACATTTATAATGTAACATTTGAGAAAATGATATCAACATCAGTATACAACCATTCAACAAATACAATAACAGATACAACAAGAGCATGGGATGTATCAGCACAAGGAGATAAATCAATAATTGCATGGTATGTAGACAGTGAAAAGAAAAATGGAACATATAAAATCCATATAGCAAACAACAATAATAAACCAACACAAGAGAATTTGAATAATAATGTAGATAGTAGTGA
>CAKPKI010000075.1 GCA_934167135.1 uncultured Clostridia bacterium | reverse complement strand
TGAGTAGACTGACTTCGTACAACTGGACTGAGATAAATTATATCTACTCCAAGCTTTTTTATACACTTAATTGTTTTAGATATACCTTTTAAATCTCCACAATGGAAGTCTACATTCCAGTCACCGTTTTCGTTTGGTCCAATAACAGGTGATTCATTCCAGTCTTTATGAATTTTTCTCCGTGGCATTGGTTCTTTTTTTAATTCTTCACTTCTTCTATATCTATCAACAAATACATGGTACATCATTGCACCTTTAGCCCAATCAGGGACATCAAATCCAACTGACATTTTCCAACATTCTTCATCAGTTACACTATTATCTCCAGTTATATTCTCTTTTTTATAGTATTGAAATCTGCAATCAGCCTCAAATGAAAAATAATAATGATAAATTGCACATGTTTTAAGTGTAATTGTTGTTTCAAAAAATGCATATCCATCTGTATTTTTAATATGTTCCATTGGATATGCATTTGTTTTGTCAAATGTCTTAATGTTGAATCTAACTCTTTCAATCCATCCTAAACTAAAAGGTATTTTAATAGATATTTTATATTTCCGTTCATTTTCGCTTTCGGATATTTGTGTTATTTTATGTCTCATGATTTTCTCCTTTCTAAATTTAGAAAAGTTATATTACATTGATACATTTATAATTTATTACCATTTTTGGATTTTGTCAATATTTTTTTATAACATTTATTACTTTTATTACTGATTAAAATCATCAATTAGTAGTGCTTTTTCATATTCTTCTTTTCCAAAATCTAAACACGAAATAAATTGTTCATCTTTTACCATTTGTTGTAATTCCTCTATTGTTACCCATTTTGCCTCTGTTGCTTCTTTGTCTGGGAATGTTATATCTTGTAATTTTGCATCTGATTTAAATAGCCAAAAATCTTTAAACATCCCTGACCCTAATTCTTTTTCTTTTTTTGTTTCTTTTAGTAAAAATGCTTCTTTTTCTGAAAATTTTAATCCTAATTCTTCTGATATTTCTCGTAAAATTGCTTGTAAGCTATTTTCTCCAGCTCTTACTCCTCCACCTGATAATTCCCACTTTAGTGGTGCATTTTCTTTCTTTCCCGACCTTTTTGCAATTAATATTTGTTTATTTGAATTTATTATTACTGCTACAGTAATTAAATAATATTCTCCTTTTTGAAATTTGTATGTATCTCTTTCTACTAATTTTCCTGTTATATTTTTATTTTCATCGTATACATCCCATAACTCTGACATTTATTTACCTCCTATATGATTCTATTTTAAATTCATTCTTTTTATCAAATTTTATATTTATTACTTTTGTATAATTATCTTTGCTTGGTTTATTATATTCTTTAATTTCTAAACTTGCTTTATGTTTTGCTAAGGTTTCAAATGTGTTCATAAAACCCATTCCTGTTCCACCTTCATCTGCATGTGTTGTACTTGGCTTTTTTCCAAGATTGTCTAATGTTTCTTTTTCAAATTCTGCACCAGAATCATAAATACTTATTCCATACCCAGATTCTATTTTCCCTAGTTTAACCATTATTGTTCTATTTATATTGTCTGTATGATTAATCGCTATAATTGCGTTTTTTATATGGTCTGCTAGTAATATTTCTAGTTCTTCTTTTTCTATATAGTTGTTCGTCATTTGATGTATATTGCCTTTTATTTGTAGTATTAGTTCAATTTTATTTTTGTTGCATTCTGATTGCATGTATTTTAACATATTGTCTATTTCTGATATTCCTGTTTTGCTGAGTTCTATGCTTTCTTTTTCCTTATATATTTTTGTCCCTATTTTTTCTAGTTTGCTTTTTATTTCTCCAACTTCTTCTTTGCTTACTTCTGTTTGCATTAACATTTCTTGTATTTTGTATTCAAGTGATTTTTGTTGGTGTATTAATGAATGACTTTTCTTTTTGAAACTAAGATTTTCGTTTTCTAATTCTTTGATTTCTTCTTTCTTTTCTTCTAACTCCTTCTTTGTTTCGTTTAAGTCTTGTACTAATAGTTTTTGTTTGTAATATAGTTGTAGTGATTTCTTTATTGTTATATACATTATAATTGCATATATTATAATCTCACAAAAAAGTATTCTTGTTAATTCTATGTTTGAATTAGCTATTAATAAAACTGAAAACAATATTATTATACTAGTATTTAAAACTAACAAATCACCATATTGATTATTGGTATTTTTTTGCAGTAAAAGTATTCCATTTTTAAATCTTTTTATTTTGAATATGCAATATAGCAGTACTAAATGTACTATTGTAATTACAATCAACTTTATATAATCATTATTTATTCCAAATATTTTATTTGTTCCAAAACTTATTACTATAGCAATTAATTCTACACTATAATTTATCCCTAATGATACTATAGTTGTTAATATACTATTATCTATATTTCTTTTATTCAATATCGCACTGAGCATTATTATTAAGCTTATTACACTTATAATATAACTTATATAATACCTAATTATTCCACATAAAATTCCAGAAAAAATAATCAGTATATTATCTTTAAATCTAAAAACAGTTTTTTTATTCATAATTTTAAAGCTTGTATAATATGTCAACATTGCAATTTTCAATGTTTTTAATATAATTGTATTTCTTTCAATGTCATTTATTCCAAATAGCATTCCTTCATTTCTCCCATTTTTGTTTTTTTAATTATACACAAAAATACATTTTAATTCAACACATAAATAAAAAATGAAATGCAAAATCTGCATTTCATTTTTTATTTTATAACCATCTTTTTATATAATACATTAATTCATCAAACCAACTCATAATTCCCACCACCTTTTTTATCTTTTGTGCTTGTTCCAACTTGCATATTAAAAATACCATTCAAAGCCTTGGAATAAGCGAAATTCAGTGATAGGAATTAATTATCTATTTCGACAAAATATTACAAAAAATAGTATAAAAAAAAGCAGATAATATTTAAAATTAATTTCAAATATTATCTTGCTTATTTTTCCAAAAATCATTATTCTCTATTTTTTACCATGAATTACTATTTTTTATTATTTTCATTTACCATCATTATGTTTTATTTATAATATAAAATATAGAAAATACAAAAAGGAGGAGTTTTATTATGGGAAGAAAAAGATTAAATGTAGCAATTGAAGTAGAAAAAAAGGAACAACATGAAAGAGGTTTAAGAATTAAAGAAATTAGGGAAAAAGAGTTGAAAATGAATAAAACTCAACTTGCCAGAGAAATTGGTACATCCAGTCAATTTTTAGGTTTTGTAGAAGAAGGAAAAGGCAACCTTGTTTATTATAGTTTAAGAAGACTTCGTGAAGTAAGTGGACATTCAGCAGATTATATACTTTTTGGACTTGATGACAATTGCATAGATAAAACAAAAAAACTTCTAAAAAATTATACAGAAGAAGAAATAATCGAATCTTTAGATATTGTAGAAAAATTAGCTTTAATTTTAAAAAAGAAATAGAAAAATTAATTCTTGAATTGTTAAACTTTTAAAAGGTCATAGTTTATTCTACGACCTTTTAAAAATATTTAATAATTTATTGAAAAATCTTTTTATAAAATTTTCTTTTTTGATTACCATCAAATTATTATCTATAGCAAATTTATTTATATTTTTTCTTTCTTCAAATATCTGATATATATCTTTTCCTTCAAATTGTTCTTTTTTCTTTTTTTCTATCTCAATATATTCTTGTTTATCTTTTATAGAAAATTCCTTTTTTTCTTCATCAGTTGCCCAGTAGCTTCTATAAATCAAGGATAAAATAGCTTCTGTTTCTTTTAACAAACACTGTTTATCTATTTCTTCATCCATATTTATATTAGTTTTAAAGTTCACATTCATATTATCTTTTAAAAAATTCATAAATTTAGTTGGGATTTTTACTACCAATTCATTTTCTGTATTCTCTAAAATGTCATATACTTCTTTGAAAGAATTTCTATATATTTCATCTATCATAATCAGTTTCTCCTTTGTCTTTTTTCCTAATCATCATATCTTTAATATTAGAATATGTTGAGCGTACTATATCTGCTGGTGTCCTCATTGCTATTTGCTTAAACTGTTCTCTTTTAAATCTATTTTGTGCAAAACCTTTTCTATCATTTTTTTCAAATACTTGTGCTTGTTTAACAGATTCCCATCTGTCCATATAAATTTGTCTATCTTGAGGATTTTCCATAATAAGTTTTAGAAAATTCTCAGCTTTTTCTTTTTCAGTCACATCTGTTTTATAAAATTCTGATAAACTATCTTGATATAATTCAGGATTATCAGTCATTTTAATTGAAGTATTTATTAATGAAGCATATAAAAATACATTTTGTTTTATAACTTCTGGCTCTAAAGTTCCATTTGCCATTCTAAATTCAATAGTATTTTTTTTGCTATTTCCTATATTTGTTAAGTTTAGCCCTGCATAACGCCTTTCATCTAATTTATATTTACTTGCAAGCATTCTTAACTTTCCAAATTTTTTGTATGATACTTTTAATGTGCCATCTTGTATCTTTTTTAGTATTTTCTTTCCAGTAGGTGCTGCCATACCATTTCTCCACATAGATGAAACAATATGTAACCCTTTAAAATCTTTATTTATAGCACCTTTTCTAATTGGATTATCTTTATCATTACACATTTTATATAGTAGCTCTTCTGATTCAGCATATAATCTCAAAAAGTTTTTCATTTTATTAGGATCTTTCGCGACACATTCTGAATCAAAATGTATATGTAATCCACATTTACTATCTGCAATAACTTTATCACCTTTGTTCCCAGGAAATTTTTTCATTTGCTCACACATATCTGAAATTTCTTTCCAGTCTTGTTCTGTGTCTTTTAATATATGTGATACCAATTCAGCTCCACCTTCGCCTACAAGCGATTCTTCATTTTTGGTTGCCATATGCCAATTTTTGCTTTTTATGTATTGTGCACTTTCTCCTGTATATAAGCTATCTTTTCCCCTCGTTTTTACATTATATGCTTCTAATTCTATTCCAAATTTAAATTCTTTTGGTAGCCCCAATATATCAAAATCTTTTGTATATTTCATTACTTTCTCTCTTTCTTATATTATATGTACATATTTTACTATATCTATTTTTAAATTTCAATATTTAACAACTACATTACAATCATTGTTACTAGATAACGATTTTGATAAAATTTTAAAAATGTATTGACAAAATCAATATATAAGATGTATAATAGGAATGTCAGCACATCGCGGGGTGGAGCAGTTGGCAGCTCGTTGGGCTCATAACCCAAAGGTCGGAGGTTCGAGTCCTCCCCCCGCAACCAATTCAGGAGATTTTACTAGAAATAGTAAAATCTTTTTTTATTGCAAAAATAAATACTGGAAATGATAATCAATATATTATTTTATTTTTTCTTGAGTTTCCCAAATATCAGATAAATATATGTTTTTTAAACCGTCTTGACTTTTTCCTAAAGGCACTGAACTTAATTTCACATTTCCCATTTTTAAGCCTTTTTCAATTAATTTAAAATATTGTTCATCATCTTCTTCCGTTCCACTCATATTTAGCCCTTTTAATACAATATTGCCAATTTCTTCATTTCTTATTCTATTTTTTAGTGTTCTTATGTATTGGGGAATTTTATTATCGTTATCTCTAATAGAAAATTTATCACAAACATCTTTTGCTCTTTCAAAATCTTTACTATAAATCAAATTATTTACAACAATTCTTATTGACTGTTCCAAATCTCCTCCACATAATTTTTGCATTTGCTTAATTGTTACTGTAGGATTTTCGATATGATATTGTTCTGGCTGTTCCATTAAAACTGTTCTTATTTGTATTAATATTTGTTTTTTTTCTTGTTCCTCTGTTAACGAAAATCTAGTTTTTGGTTTTTCTTCTACTCTTTTTTGAGCTTCTTTATCAATAATTTCATTTGCTATTTCAATATCTAATGTTCCATTGGCTATCTCCATAATAATAAAAGCTATATCGGTAGGTACATCATTTCTAATTCTATCAAAAATTATCTTCTGATTTATTTTCAATATTTTATTTTCAATTCTTCTTTTTACAGCCCCTACATAAATTGGGTTATTTTGTTGCATTTTTGTTGTTAGTTTTTTTTCTAAAATTTTTAATTCTTGTAAATCTTCTGTTTGCAATTGAGCAATATCAACAGCATCTGTTAATTTTTTTACTATTCTTCTTTTAGTTCCATTAATATAAAAATCAATTTTATCTTTTGTTTTTATATTTAATTTTTCTAACTCTTCTGATTGAATTAAAAAATGTAATTTTTCTGATTGTTCAATAGTTAATTGATAATTTTCTATTTTCTTTATTTCAGTTAATATTACATTAGCTCCTTTTCTTCTTTCTTTTTTAGAAAGATTTTTCATACCTTTTACTATTTCTTCTATCTCTGTTATTACTGAATTAATCAATTCGATTTCTTGTTTTGTTAATTCTTTTGGTTTTTTAACCTCTATCTTATCGACTTTAAAAAATAGCTTTTTATATTGTTCTCTCATTTGTTGCATTTTTGAATGACCTTGTTTATTTTTACTATCAATTATTTCTCTATCACTATAAGTTTTTACAGCATTAGATTTTCTTGTTTTTTCTAATTCCAATTTATATTTTATAATCTCTTCAATTGGTATATCTAATTCAAAAGACATCAATTCTAAATCAAATCCATTCTTTATAAGTTTTTTAATTTCTTCTACCTCGCTATGTTTTATCATATTATCACATTCCTTACTTTTTCAATTTCTTATTTCTTTTATGTGCTTTAGAACATATCTTTTGTGAATATCGTAAATTTATCGAAATTATAGCATAAATCAATTGATTTTTCAATAAGTTTTATATTTATATTCCTTGAAAATGGGAGCATTTCTTATGCTCCCACTCTTTTTCTTTAGCTTTTTCTACTATCAGATTATCCTTCTAGTTTCAAATCATCCACAATCTGCATTCTCCTTACTGAAATCTCATAAGCGCCTCCATGTTTTACTACATCTGAATCATATCTTCTAAAATATTCTCTGCTTTGAATTCTCCCATAGAGTTTTACCCGATTTCCTACTTCAAATTCACTTGCCCATTGAGCAACTCGTCCCCATGCAATACATGGAATATAATCAACTCTTCTATACGGTCCGTTTACTGCAATGAGCAAACTAGTTATCTGTCTACCTGACGGTGTTTCTCGGTAAACTGGTGGTTTACAAAGATATCCATCAAGATAGATCAAATTTGCATTTGTTGTTTCCTCGAGTTCATCTTCATCCTCATAGATGTTAATTGCTGTCACAAATAAGAATAACTCTACATTTTTATGACCATCTTCTCCTTCTTTGTTATGTGATCTGAACTGCCCAGCGACTTCTACCAATTTACCTTTGAGTGAATTTTTCATTCTTTCTCGTCCTATTAGTAAATCAGATACAATTATTGGAACTAAATCTTCTGTTCCACTTAATCTTTCTATTCTGACTCTTGTTCTGTAGAACTTTTCCCACATTACTTCATGACTGTACTCAAATTCTGCCTCAATTTTGCCACTAATAAATACTTTGTTAAACTCACTAAAAAGTCTATTGGTAGTTGAGTTTTCCTCCTGTCTTGTTATTACATTGTTTTCCCGTCTTGCTACTGCCGTTTCATCTGACATATGTACTTTCCTCCTGTTTATTTTTTTGCTTATAGTACATTCAGTAGAAAAATCATTCTAAATTGACCCCATACAGAAATTATGTGTATGTGTTTGAATTAAGAAATAAATTCTTTCTCTTTATATACATAAACCATGTGGTTATTATATCATTATTTTATATTTTTGTAAAGTTATGTTTACAAAAAAACTCCACCAGATACATCTAGTGAAGTTTTTTCTCAATACCAAGATTACAATATTACAAGTCTGAACAACTTTCAATTTCACTCTCAAACATAATAATTTTTTGCAATTCTGAAAGGAAAGTCAAAAGTTTTACTTTTTTACCACTCTCATATTTTTGCACAAAATCATTGACAAATTTTGAAAATGTCATACGAACTGTCATAGTTTGTTCAAAAGGAATGTTAGCATCTACAAAAATAATATCAAAAGAAATTCTTCCCTTTTTTACAGCTGTACTTGCGATTTCAACAATTTGTTTCTGTTCTTTTACAGTCATATTGTTTAATCCCATTGTTTCTAGAACATAACGGACTCTTTCCTCAACAGGCTGTGTTTTATCGACACTTGCTAAAGTTTCCTCGAACTCTTTAATTTCTGGCATGCATTCCATTTTTACTCTTGGTTTAGGAAACACTGTTTCATTCAATTTATCAGTTTTTTCTTCAAAATTCGTTGTTGTCTTTTTCACTTCCTGTTTGCTAGAGTTTTCTTCTGTATAATGTTCTTCTACTTCCTTAAAAGAATACTCTTTATACATTTTAGTTACATTCAGAAATGACAGCATTGTTGCTGAATATTCTTTTAATTTTTCGGAAACCTGTTGTACAGACCAGATTCTGTCCCACTGAGTATAAAGAACCTTTTTATTTTTTAGAGCCTTTTCTAGTTCTTTCCATGTAATCTTCTCAACTTCTGCCGATACTATTATCAAATTTTTTAAAAATTCTTTCCTTTTGTCCATTTCCAACCATTTTGCTACTAATTCAGCAAAATGTTCGAAAGAGTTAGATTTTTGGGCAATTTCTTCTAATTTTGGAATATTTATAGTTGACTCTGTCTTTGTCTCTTTCTTGGACTCTAACTTTTTGGTAGCTGGTCTGTCTATCTTCTTTTTGGGAAGTTCCGTTTGTTCAAAGTTCTCACTCTCTGCATTTGTCTGTTCCGTCTGCTCGGAGCTTTCGCTCTCTACATTTGCCTGTTCAATTTTCTCAGAATTTTCTACTCCTACATTTGTCTGTTTAGAGTCATTTTCTGCTTCAACCCGCAAACTTTCATCTTCTTTGTACTCTTTTAAGTTCTTACTGTAGTTCAGTTCTATAACATCACAACAGATTACTGCATTGATGATATCCATAGGAGGCTCCTGAAAAAAAATTTCCAGTTCTGCCTCTTTTCCACTTACTACAATACTACTTTCAGGATTAAAGTTCTGAAAGAATGCTCTAATCAAGTATTCTGCATTCTGTTCTTGTTTAAACTTTACCTTTGCCAAAAACTTACTCATTGTGTTTCTCCTTTCATTGTTAAAAGTTTTTAATGGGTACAAATGTAT
>CAKPKI010000074.1 GCA_934167135.1 uncultured Clostridia bacterium | reverse complement strand
TGTAAACAGTGTCGAATTTTGTCGAACGATTTTTCTTGACAAAAGCAATAATGGATGTTAACATAGTTATAGAATTTGAATTCAAAAAATTATTTCAAAAGTTTTTTTCGAAAAAAATCAAAAAACAATAATTAAATCAAAAAGAGGTGATAATAGATGCATGTTTAAAATCACAAAAGTAAAAGTAGCCTATATTACAATGTCAATAATCTTTATAATATTTCAAATAATTATTAATCAAAATAAAATTAATATCGGAAACATTACAAATATAATGGAAGAAAAAAATATTCAAATACCAATTACAAAAATAGAAGAAAATTCAGATAACTGGGAAATAGAAATTCCAAAAATCCAATTGAAAGCAAAAATAAAAGAAGGAACAAGTAAAGAAATACTAGAAGAATATGTTGGGCATTTTGAAAATACACAAAAAGAAAATGGAAATATAGGACTAGCGGGTCATAATAGAGGATATAAAAACAATTATTTTCAAAAACTAAAGCAATTACAAAAAGGAGATGAAATAAGATATAAATACAAAGAATACGAAAAAATATATGAAGTAGAAAAATGCAGAATAATCAAAGACACAGATTGGGATTACTTAGAAAACACAGAAGAAAATAGATTAACATTAATAACATGTGTTGAAAATCAACCAGAATACAGAAGATGTATACAAGCAGTGGAAAAAGAGGAGGTTAAACATTGAAAAAAACTTTAAAATTAATATTTACTATATTAGTAATAGCTATTGCCAATATATGTTTATTAATTAATACAGTGCAAGCAGTAGAAAAAGGTGATGAAATTACGATATATTCAAAAGGATATTTTAATAGAATAATAAAAAAAGATGGAATAATAGTAAAAACAGCACATGCAGTATATGAAGAAAATGGAAAAGAATATCCAGTGTATTGTTTAAATAGAGAAGTACCAGGAGTAGGTTCAGTACCATCATATAATGTAAAAAATGAAGGAAAATTAGATGACTTAGGTTTATGGAGAATTATAATAAACGGATATCCATATAAAACACTAGAACAATTGGGAGTAGTAAGCGAAGAAGAAGCATATACTGCAACAAAACAAGCGGTATATTGTTATATATACAATACACAAATAGAGCAATATTCAGCAATAAATGAATCAGGTGTTAGAACAATAAATGCAATAAATACAATTGTGCAAAATGCAAGAAATTCAACAGAAACATTTGAAACACCTAATGAAGAAATTATACCAGATGAAAAATGGAAAATAGACAATATAGATAATAAATATATATCAAAACAATATAAAATAAAAAGTAATAAAAACATATCAAAAGTTATGTTGAATTTAGAATCACAACCTAAAGGTACCAAAATAACAAATTTAGAAAATCAAGAAATAAACGAATTTAATTCAAATGAGATGTTTAAAATCTTAATACCAATAGAAAGTTTAAAAGAATCAGGAAATTTTAAAATAAAAACTCAAACACAAGTAGAATCAAAACCAATAATCTTTGGCAAAGCACCAAACACAGATGTACAAGACTATGCACTAACTGCATATTCGTTTGAGAATATAGACAGTGAGCTAATTCAAGAATATAAAGAAAACAATACAAAAATAATAATAGATAAAAAAGATAAAGAAAGTAAAGAACCACTAAAAGGAGCTAAATTTGAATTTTTAAATGAAAATCAAAAAGTTATAAGAGTTGCAGAAACAGATTTTAATGGACAAATTATATATGAAAAATTAATACCAGGAACATATTATATAAGAGAAATAAAAGCACCAGAAGGATACAATATAGACATGGAATTAAAAGAAATAAAAATAGAAATGAATGAAGAAAAAGTAATAGAAATAGAAAATGGAAAAATAATAGTAAATACACAAGTAGAACAACCAAAAGAAGAAAAAACAATAGTAGAAGTTCCTGTGGTTGAAAAACAAATAGTAGAAGTACCTAGATTACCAGTCACAGGTATGTAATAAAATTAAAGGAGGAATAAAATTTGGAAAAAGAAAGAAAAGCAAGTAAAGAAAATAGAGGAATATTAGCATTAGTAAGTATAATATTAGTTATATTATTAATAACAGGAGCAGGAGGGTATACATATGCAAGATACATGGCACAAGAAAAAGGAACAGGAAAAGCAGAAATAGCAAGCTGGTCATTTAAAATAGATAAAGAAGGAAAAGAAACAAAGACAATAAATCTAGTAAATACTGCCAATAAACAAACATTAGTAAATGGAAAAATTGCACCAGGAACATCAGGAGAATTTTCAATTATATTAGATGCAAGAGGTTCAGATGTTGGGGTTGATTATATAGTTAGATTTATGAACGAAAAAAACAAACCAACAAATATATTTTTCACTTACAATGAGCAAAAATATAAATCACTTGAAAAAATAGGAGATATTACAGGAAGCATTATGGCTACAGGTGAAAAAGTAAAAATAATTAAAGTACAGTGGGAATGGCCATATCAAACAGGTTTAACAAATCAAGATAAACAACTTAATGATGGAATAGACACAAAAGAAGCTGTAAGTGCAACAGATTACACATTTGATCTATTAGCAATAGGAACACAAAGTAATTAGTTAAAAAGCATATAAAGGGGAGGAATGGTGGAAAAAAGTAAAAAAAGAATAAGTAGAATTTTATTAATATGTATTACCATAATAATGTTTGCGAAAAATTCATATGCAAGATATATAAAAACAGACAATTTAAAAGGAAAACAAGAAATAGCAATACCAATTATGGAAATTGAAAGGTCAGAAGCTATAAATATAACAGATGAAAATGATAGATATTATGAATTTTGGATAAAAAATTTTAAAGGAGATAAGATAAACGAAATAAAACAATTTTATACTATAGAAATTGTTTCAAATATAAATGAATATATGCAATTTGAATTATACAAAGAGGACCAAGAAATTATATTAGAAAAGTTAAAAACACAACCTATATTGCTAGATGAAGATATACAAATAGAACATCACTATAAACTAAAAATCAAATATAATGGAAACAAAAATAATAATGATATTATGGGAAAAATACAAATAAAAATTAGTTCGGAACAGGAGAATAAACTTGAAAAGTAGATTCATTAATTCAGTTATTTTTATTCTAATAGTAATATTAATAATTATTTCAAATAGTTTTACAAACAGTTATGCAAAATATACTTTAGAATACGAAATAGATGTAGCAGAAGTCAAAATTTATTGAATAAACTCTTTTAAATATGGAAAAAATTAGAATGTAAAATAAAAAAGGAAGGAGAGTATGATTTTTTATTAATCATACAAATGATATAATGGAGTCAAGTGATATGAAAAACATGGTAGTAATTAAAAATTTACCTTCAAATATGGTAGAAGAGGCAATCATAATTTTTAAAGAAAACCAAAGAGTTCATGAAAAAGAGTTTATAGAAAAAAGAAGTAAAATTAACTTATCAGAAACAAAAACAAAGTCAAAAGAATACATTCTAAAAGAGGCCGAAATGCTTGTAACAGATTATATCAATAAAATAGAACAAAAAAAGAAAAAAACAGTAAAAACAAGCAATATAATGTTTAAATATAAAATTTTAAAATTGTATAGTATAACATCAACTGCAATTTTAATAATTAGTTTAATAATAAATTTTATATAATAACATAAAACACTTTATATGTGCATAAACATTAGTATGCATTAGATAAAGTGTTTTTTATATAAGATGAAAGGATAATAAGGATGGAAAGAGCTATGTCTGTTGAAGATAAAATAAAAAGGGCAGAGGAAATATATTATAAAAGAAGAGAACAAGCTGTGCCACAAAGAGAATATAATGAAATAAGAAGCGAAAGTAATGTAAAACCGAAAAATATAAAACTATTAAAAAAAATGATAAAGCAAATTGTATTATGTTTAGTGATATACAGTATAGTATATATCATTGTTAATAGTAACTACATATTTTCAGAAGATTTTACAAATAAAACAAAAGAAATATTAAATCAAGATATTGATTTCAAATCACTATATTTAGTAATGTCAAATAATATAAATAATGTAAAAAAACAAATAAATGGATTAAACAATAAAAAAGATGAGACTGAAATTCAAAAAGAAGAAACTCAAATTAATGAAGAACAAAATAATGATTCGAATAAAAGTAATGAAGAAAATACGAGCACAGAAACAACAAATAGCGAAAATAGCGAAAGTACTGAAAATAGTAATAATGACAATATAGGTGGGGCAAATGAGGCTGGAAATGAAACAAACACAGAAATATCTCAAATGGAACAAGATGCTAATTATGTAAAAAGCACAATAAATTTTATAAAACCTGTTAATGGAACAGTAACTTCAGGATATGGATGGAGAAATCCTACAACTGCAACTGTTCCTAAAAATCATACAGGAACAGATATTGCAACAGAAAAAGGAAGGAAAATTCAATCTGCAACAGATGGGACGGTAGTATTAGCATCTTCTGTTGGAGATTATGGAAAACATCTAAAAATACAAACAAATGACATAACAATGGTATATGCACATTGTAATGCTTTATATGTAAAAGAAGGTGATGAAGTAAAACAAGGACAAGAAATTGCAGAAGTTGGCTCAACAGGAAATGCAACAGGTCCACACTTACATTTTGAAATTAGATATCAAGATAGATATGTAGACCCACAGTTGGTTTTAGATATATAACATTAATAAATTTCATTAAAGAGGAGAGAAATATGAAAATAAGAATAGATTTAAAAATTATTATATTTGCAATAATATTTTTTTTTACTAAACAATTAAAAATATATGTAATAATTATGTTTTTTTGCTTTTTACATGAATTAGGACATATTGTGGTGGCACTTATATTAAAAATGAAAATTGAAAAAATAGAAATTTTACCATGTGGTTTTTCATCATCATTTATAATAAAATCAGATTTAGATAATAAAAATTACCAAATAAAACAAATAATTATTGCACTATCAGGTCCAATTATTAGTTTAATAATTGCAGTTTTAGGAACATATATCAAAAGTACATATATTATGAGAGATGAAATGATTTATTCAAATATTTTAATTGCTTTTTTTAATTTATTACCAATTTATCCTTTAGATGGTGGAAGAATTTTAAAAGGATTTTTAGATATTAGGTTTAAAGGAGAAAAATCGTATTGCATTAGTGACAGTATATCAAAGGCAACAATTATTATAATTACTATAGTAAGTAGCATTGCATTATATTATTTTAAAAATATTGCAATATTTTTAGTTTGTCTATTTTTGTGGAAAATATTAATATGTAATCATTTTGAAAGAAAAAAGGACAAAACTCTTGCTATTTTGTGGCGAAAATAGTAAAATATAATTGAAAAAAATCTACATAAATAGAAAGGCAGGAGCAAAGATGGGAAAACCAACAGTAGCAATCATAGGAAAGCCAAATGTAGGCAAATCTACATTTTTTAACTACATAGTAGGAAGCAGAATATCAATAGTAGAAGATACGCCAGGAGTAACAAGAGATAGAGTATATGCAGAAACAAATTGGAGGGGGAGAAACTTTACAGTAGTAGACACCGCAGGGATTGAACCAGAATCAGAAGACATTATAATATCACAAATGAGAGAACAAGCACATATAGCAATAGAAATAGCAGATGTAATAGTATTTTTAACAGATGTAAAGCAAGGAGTAACAGCAATAGACGAAGAAATTGCAATAATGCTAAAAAAATCTAAAAAGCCAGTAGTTTTAGTATGTAATAAGGCAGACAATATGAGTAGAGATAGAAATGAAATTTATGAATTTTACAATTTAGGAATAGGAGAACCATATCCTATATCAGCGGCAAATGCTTTAGGAATAGGAGATGTGCTAGATGCAATATTTGAAAACTTGCCAGAGAAAAAACCAGGAGAAGATGAAGATGATAAAATAAAAGTAGCAGTTATAGGAAAGCCAAATGTAGGAAAATCATCATTAATTAATAAAATATTAGGTCAAAATCGTACAATAGTAAGTTCAATTGCTGGTACAACAAGAGATGCAATAGACACAGAATATCAAAATCAATATGGAAAATATGTATTAATTGATACTGCTGGTATAAGAAGAAAAAGCAAAGTAAAAGAATCAATAGAAAAATTCAGTATTATGAGAACACTACTTGCAATAGAAAGAGCAGATGTATGTTTAATGATGATTGATGCAAACGAAGGTGTAACAGATCAGGATGCTAAAATTGCGGGAGAAGCACATGAGGCTGGAAAGGGAGTAATCATTGTAGTTAATAAATGGGATGAATATGAAAAAGAAACAGGAACATTAGAAAAATACAAAAAAGAGGTATATAACAAATTATCATATTTATCATATGCACCAATAATTTTTATATCAGCTAAGACAGGTCAAAGAGTAGACAAGCTATTTACAATGATTAACAATGTTGCAGAACAAAATGCAAAGAGAATATCAACATCTGTTTTAAATCAAGTAATAAATGAAGCAATAGCAATAGTGCAACCACCATCTGATAAAGGAAGAAGATTAAAAATATTGTATGGAACACAAGTAAGTACAAAACCACCAACATTTGTTATATTTGTTAATAGCAAAGATTTATTCCATTTTTCGTATGAAAGATATTTAGTAAATCAAATAAGAAAAGAATTTGGACTTGAGGGAACACCAATTAGAATAATAGCAAGAGAAAAAGCAGAAGAAAAATAAAAGTAGGTCAAAATGCCTCAATGAAAGGAGAAAGAAATGGCAGTATATATAATAGTAGCTATAGTAGCGTATTTAATAGGAAGTGTTAATTTTTCAGTAATAATAAGTAAAAAATTGGCTGGATTTGATATAAGAGAAAAAGGAAGTGGAAATGCTGGAGCAACAAATATGTTAAGGTCAGTAGGAAAAAAAGCAGCAGTATTAACTCTTTTGTGTGATGCATTAAAAGGAGTTGTTACAATTGTTTTTGCAATTATAGCAGGAGCAATAGCAAAAAATTCAGATAAATCATTATTAGTGCAAATTGCGGGAATATTAGTTGTTATAGGACATACATATCCAGTATTTTTCGGATTTAAAGGAGGAAAAGGAGTTGCAACATCATTAGGTGTATTATTAATAACAAACTGGAAAATAGGACTAATATGTTTAGTATTTGCATTAGTATTAATGGCATTAACTAGAATAGTATCTATGGGGTCTGTTGGAGCAGCAATACTATTTCCTGTATTAGTATTATTTATTCACACAAACTATACAATAACAGAAGGAAGTAGTTATTTGATATACAGTATAATATTAGCATTGATAGTTGCATTTAATCATAGAAGTAATATAAAAAGAATTTTAAATGGAACTGAAAATAAATTAAGTTTCAAAAAATAAAAATACGGAGGAAAAGGTATGAAAAATATAGCGATTATAGGATGTGGAAGTTGGGGAGTTGCATTAGCAATCCATTTAGCAAAACTAGGTAATAATATAAAAATATGGTCATTTTCTGAAGAAGAAAAAGAACTAATAAATAAAGAAAAAAAGTGTAAGTTTTTACCCAATGTAGAAATACCTGATGGAATAGAAGCAACAACATCATTTGAAACAGCAATAAAAGACACAGAATTAATAGTACATGTAACACCATCAAAATTTACAAGAGACATTGTAAAACAATATAAAAAATATGTAACAACACAACCAATTGTAATATGTTCAAAAGGTTTTGAAAAAGATAGTATGTTAACATTAGACGAAGTTGTAAAAGAGGAAATTCCAAACGCAAAAATAGCAGTATTATCAGGTCCAAGTCATGCAGAAGAAGTTTCTATAGCAATTCCGACAGTATTGGTAGCAGCTTCAAAACATGATGTAGTATTAAAACAAGTTCAAGATACATTTATGTCAGAAAAAATGAGGGTATATACATCAAGAGATGTAAAAGGTGTAGAACTTGGTGGAGCATTAAAAAATATAATTGCATTTTGTGCTGGAGTAGCTGCTGGAATTGGGTTAGGAGATAATACATTTGCAGCATTAATAACAAGAGGATTAGCAGAACTTTCACGACTTGGTGTTGCATTAGGAGGTCAAAAAGACACTTTATACGGTTTAAGTGGACTTGGAGATTTAATAGTTACATGTCTAAGTGAACATAGTAGAAATAGAAAAGCTGGAAAACTAATTGGAGAAGGAAAAAGCTTAGAAGAAACAAGAAAAGAAGTTGGAATGACAATTGAAAGTATTGATAATATAGAAGTTGCACATGAATTAGGAATATTGCATAATATAGAAATGCCAATAGTAGAATCAGTATATGGAATTTTATATAAAGGGTTAAAACCAGAAGATGCAGTAAGTATATTAATGAATAGAACCAAAAAAAGTGAAGACTAGAATAAAAATATAAAAAAATGTAAAAAATAGAAAAAAGAGGAGGAATAAAAAATGGGATTTTTTGATAATTTAGGAAAAAAAGCAAGTGCAGCATATGATGCAACAGCAGAAAAAACAAGTAAAATTGCCAAAGAAGCAAAACTTAGATTAAAGATGAATGAAAATAAATCAGAGATTAACGGTATATATAAAGAAATAGGAAAAAAAGTATATGAAAAACATGTTAGAGAAGAAAACATAGATATAAAAACAGAATTAGAAGAAGAATGTACAAAAATTGATGTATTATCAGCCGAAATAGAAACATGTTTAAAAACAATACTAGAATTAAAAGAAAAGAAACAATGTGAAGAATGTCATACAG
This sequence comes from uncultured Clostridia bacterium, assembly GCA_934167135.1. Classification (GTDB taxonomy): domain Bacteria; phylum Bacillota; class Clostridia; order TANB77; family CAG-508; genus CAG-269. Next base: position 496 of record CAKPKI010000074.1, on the reverse strand, counting down.
AAATAGATTTAGATGCTACATTTTGTCCAAAATGTGGTGCAAGACAACCAGAAATGGAAGCAAAAGAAGTAGAAGTTGTAAATCAATCTGAATCCACTGATGAAAATTCAGAAAATGTAAATGATGATACAGAAAATAAAGAAGAAAATTCAGAAAATGTAAATGATGATACAGAAAATAAAGAAGAAAAATCAGAAAATACAAACACTGATACAGAAAACACAAATAATGAAGTTGAAAATACTGTTGAAAAAGTAACAGAGGTTATGTCTGTGGAGACACAAGAAAATGCAAAAGAATCAGAGCAAAAAGAGGAGCAACAATGAAACTAGTAATTCAAAGAGTAAAACATGCAAGTGTAGAAGTAGAAAATGAAGTAGTTGGAAAAATAGACAATGGTTTTTTGGTATTAATAGGAATAAAAACAGGAGATACCAAAGAACAAGCAGATTATTTAATTAAAAAGGTATGCAATTTAAGAGTATTTACAGACACT
>CAKPKI010000073.1 GCA_934167135.1 uncultured Clostridia bacterium | reverse complement strand
CAGAATAATTTAAAAATTTGATTTTATTCAATAATTTAATTCACATGAAAAAAATCAGTATTTAGAAAATATCATAAGGAACGGAGAGTGATACTTATGTACCTTTATTAAGCTTGTTTTAAATAAAAATAATACAGAAAAATAGCATAAATAATGATTAGATAGAAAGTTGTTAAAGAATTTTATGTTTAAGTTGCAGATAATATTTTAAATATGGTATAGTAGTATAAAAATATATAAGGAGGAAAATAAAAATATGAAAGTTTTGGTAATATCAGATATCCATGGTTCTGGATATTATGCAGAAAAAATAAAAGAAATTAACAAAAAAGAACAACCAGATAAAATTATAGCTTTAGGAGATTTATATTATCATGGTCCTAGAAATGACCTTAGCCAGGAGTATAATCCTATGAAAGTAGCGGAAATATTAAATTCATTTAAAGATAAACTTTTAGTAGTTAGGGGAAATTGCGATGCAGAGGTTGATGAGATGATTTCACAATTTAAATTTAATGACCATATATTGACCGAAATAAATGGAAAGAAGTTTTATTTTACTCATGGACATAAATATAATATTGAGAATATTCCATATGAAGATTTTGACATTATGATGTATGGACATATTCACCAAGGTTTTATTGAAAGAAAGGAAAATATGATTTTTGCTAATCCTGGTTCAATTTCACTTCCAAAGTGTAATTCTGCACATAGTTATATTGTGTTTGATGAAAATGAAATTGATTTAAAGGATATTGATGGAAATGTTTTACAGGTACTGAAATTTAATGAATTAAACTAATTTGAATGTTTTATTTTGTAATAAAAAGCTTATATCTCAAGTATTTCTTTTGAAATTTTGCCAAAAACATTATTTAGTAACAAAAGATGTAAAACATAAAAAGAATATATTGAAATCACCAAAAACAAGTTATATAATTATAAAAATATGGAGGAATCAAGATGAAAAATATAGAAAAATATTATGACAATACAGAAGATTTAAACCCCAATAAGATTGTAAAAAAATTCATAGAACTAAACATAGAACCAAATAGTGCAATCGAACTAGGATGTGGAGCAGGAAGAGATAGCATATATTTAATAAAAAATGGGTGGAAGGTATTAGCAATAGACAAAGAAGATGTAAAAGCAAGAATTAGTAAAAAATTGAATAAAGAAGAACTAAAAAGATTTAGATTCTCAAAGCAAAATTTTGAAAGCTTAGAACTAGAATGTACAAATTTATTAGTTGCAAATTTTAGTCTTTCATTTTGTGATAAAAATTATTTTAAAGAATTATGGAATAAAATAAATAATAGTATTTTAAAGGATGGATATTTTGTAGGTAATTTCTTTGGAAACAATGATGAATGGAAGAACTCTAATAATAAAATGACCTTTTTAACAAAAGATCAAGTTATGGAATTATTTAAACAATTTAATATAATATCATTTCAAGAATTTGAAAAAGATGGAAATACAGCATTAGGAGAAGCAAAACACTGGCATATATTTTTTATTATAGCAAAGAAAAAATAAAAAAGGAGATAAGAATATGATAATTTATAGTAGTGAAGAAGGAGTAATTAAACCTTGCGGGATTAGAAAGTTAGATGGAACAAAAGATAAAGATTATAAATTACCACATATAGCAATAGGAGTTTTTTCAGAATATTTATTAGAAAACATAGTTGAAAAATTCGAATGTGAAAAAGTAGGGATGATTACTTGTGCAAATTGTAAGCGTTCAGTTTATATTATGAGGTATAAAGATATAAAAATCACATTGTTTTTAGCGGGAATAAGTGGACCATGGATAAGTTCTGATATTGAAGAACTAAGTGTTAATGGGATTGATACATTTATTATTTTTGGAAATTGTGGAGTTTTAGATAGAAATATAGACGATTGTTCCATCATTATTCCTAATAAAGCATTTAGAGATGAAGGGACTAGTCATCATTATTTACCAGAATCAGAATTAATAGAGCTAAACAAAAAATATAAAGAAATATTTAAAAATATACTACAAGCAAATAATTATAATTATATTGAAGGTGCTACATGGACAACAGATGGATTCTATAGAGAAACTAGAGAAAAAATAAATATGTTTCAGAAAAAAGGTGCAATTTGTGTTGAAATGGAGGGTGCAGTTATTGGAGCTGTTTGCGAATATAAAAAATTGAATTATTTTACATTTTACTATGCTGGTGACAATCTAGACTCAATAGAATGGGAAGAAAGAAGTATAAGCCAATTAGTGAATTTTGAAAAGAAAGTAAAAATTCCAAATTTAGCATTTGAACTAGCATATAAAATAGAAAATAATTAAAAGTACAGAGGAATGTAATGAAAAGCTTATATTTCAAGGACTTTTTTAAAAAATTTTATCAAAACCATTAGATAGTAATAAACATGAGATAAAAGTTCACAAATATTGAAAAAAAAGCAAAAATATGATATAAAATATACAACAAAGAAAAAAGCAAGGAGAACAAAATGGAAAACAAAATAAAAATGGAAAGTAAAGACAATATAGGAGAAAACATAAAAAAGATAAAAGAAATATTCCCAAACATCATAACAGAAACAGAAGAAGGAGAAAAAATAGACTACGAAAAATTAAAGCAAGAACTATCAGGAGAAATAATAGAAGGAAGCAAAGAAAAATATGAGTTAACATGGCCAGGAAAAAAAGAAGCAATAGTAAATGCAAACAAAGCAACACGCAAAACACTAAGACCAGTAGAAAGCAAATCATCAAACTTTGGAGAAACAAAAAACATTTATATAGAAGGTGACAACTTAGAAGCACTAAAAATACTGCAAGAATCATATTTAAATAAAATAAAATGCATATACATAGATCCACCATACAATACAGGAAACGACTTAATATACAATGACAATTTTAATAAAGAATTAGAAGAAGAAAAAAAAGACACAGGAGATGTGGATGAAGAAGGAAGTGTGCTATTAGTATCAAACAATGGGTATGCTGGAAGATTCCATAGCAAATGGCTATCAATGATGTATTCAAGATTAAAAATAGCAAGAAATCTATTATCAAAAGACGGATTAATATTCATTTCTATAGATGATAATGAATTATTTAACTTGAAGAAAATATGTGATGAAATATATGGAGAAAGAAATTTCGTAAACTGTATATCCATAAAAATGAGTGAACTTTCAGGTGTAAAAATGAAGCACTTAAAAAAATACCCAAAACTAAAAGAGTCATTACTAATCTATTCCAAAGACAATGAATTTGCAAAACTAGTAATAGAAAAACACAAAAAAAGTGAGAAAGATTTAAGCAATTATTTAAAATACTATTCTAATGTTATATTAAACAAAGAAGATGATGTAACAAAATGGGAAATTATTCCTATAACAGAATACTTAAAAATAAATAATATAAATATACCAGAAAGAGAAATAAATAATTGGAAAATCGAACATGCTGACATTATGGTATACAGAACCAACAGTAGAACAATAACAAAATATATAAAAGAACACCCAGAAGCACCAGAAATATGTTCTTTAAAAAATGAAGACAACAATGAAATTATAAAATGGGAAGATAAAGAAATGTTATTCCTAAATAAATATATTGAAGAATATTTAGGAGATATATGGATGGATATATCAACAATAAATTTAAATAAAGAAACAGATATCGAAATTTTTGAAAATGGTCAAAAACCAATAGCATTAATAAAAAGAATAATAAAAAGTGTATATAAAAACGAAGATGCAATAATCTTAGACTTTTTCAGTGGAAGTGCAACAACAGCACATGCAACAATGCTGTTAAATGTAGAAGATAATGCTAACAGAAAATTTATAATGATTCAAATACCAGAAAAAATAAATAATAAGACAAAAAAACTAGATGATGAAATACAAACACTATGTGATATAGGAGAAGAAAGAATTAGAAGAGCAGGTCAAAAAATAAAAAAGACAAACAAAAATGTAGACTGTGGGTTTAGAGTATTTAAAATAGACTCATCAAACATGAAAAATGTGTATTATGAACCATCAACATTAGTTCAAGAAAAATTAAATATGTTTAAATCAAACATAAAAGAAGATAGAACTGCCGAAGACTTACTAATACAAGTTATTCTAAACCTAGGATTAACATTAGATTTAAAAATAGAAAAAAAGAAATTTCTAAATAACAACATATTCTTTGTTGATGATAACTATTTAGTAGCCTGTTTTGATGAAAAAATAGACACAAAAATTGTTGAGCAAATTTGTGAAGAAAAACCTTCAAAAATTGTATTTAGAGAAGAATCATTTAATAATGATAGCGAAAAAATTAATATTTACGAAAAAATAAAGGAATTATCACCAAAAACAGATATTAATGTAATATAGGGAGTTTAAAATTATGAAATTAAAATTTAAAAGGCAACAATATCAAGAAAATGCAGTACAATCTGTTGTTGATTGTTTTAATGGACAAACAAGTGGTGTAAAAACCAACATAATGGGAAAAAGAAGTGTAATAACAGACATAACGAACTGGAATAAAAAGGACAAAGAAAATGTTATTTTCTTTGGAAACAAAGAAATTGAACTATCAACAGATGAACTAAGAAAAAACATTAGAAAAGTCCAAAAACAAAACAATATAGAGTATACAGATGATAAAGGATTTGAAAATTATTCCATCGAAATGGAAACTGGAACTGGAAAAACATACACATACATAAAAACAATGTATGAATTAAACAAAAACTATGGATGGAGTAAATTTATCGTAATGACACCTAGTATAGCAATTAGAGAAGGTGCATTAAAATCATTCCAAATTACAGAAGAACATTTTCAAGAAATGTATGGAAAAAAAATTAGATATTTTGTATATAACTCCAATAATTCATCAAACTTATCAAATATAAACAATTTTGCAGAAGACAATAGCATTCAAGTAATGATAATAAATTATCAGGCATTTAATACAAGAACAAAAGAAAACAGAAAAATATATGAGGAATTAGATGAATTACAATCTAGAAGACCAATAGAAGTAATAAAAGCAACAAACCCTATACTAATAGTAGATGAACCACAAAAAATGGGAAAAACAGAAAGTATGCTAAATGAATTTAATCCACTATTTATACTAAGATATTCTGCAACCCACAAAAGTCAATATAAATACAATATGATTTATAGATTAGATGCAGTAGATGCATATAACCAAAAGTTAGTAAAAAAAATAAATGTTAAAGGAATAGAAGTATTACATAATAAATCTGACAGCACTTATTTATACCTAGAAAGAGTAGAAGTTAGTAAATCAGAGCCATTAGCCAAAATAGAAATAGAAGTAAAATCAAAAAATGGTGTAAGAAAAACTATGAAAACAGTAAAACAAGGAGCAGACTTATATGAGTTATCAGAAGGGCTTGAAGAATATAAGGGATATAAAGTTAGTCAGATTAATGCAAAAAACCAAAGTTATGACAAAGTAACATTCTTTAATGGAGAAGAAATAATTACAGGACAAATTAAAGGTGATTCAGAGGGAAAGTGTATAGCAAGAGTTCAAATAAGAGAAACAATAAAATCACATTTTGAAAAAGAAATACAATATTTTAGAAAGGGAATAAAAGTACTTTCGCTATTCTTTATAGATGAAGTTGCAAAATATAAAATATATGATGACAATAAAATTGCACATGATGGAGAATATGCTCAAATATTTGAAGAAGAGTATAATAAAATATATAATGAATATTATAAAAATTCAGATGAAGAATATAAAAAATATCTAGACTTCTTAAAAAACAAAAAAGTACATGCTGGATACTTTTCAGTAGACAAAAAAGCATCAAAAGGATTGCCAGAAGGACAACAAATATTTATAGACTCAAAAATTGACGACAAAAAAGAAGGAATAAGTTCAGATGAAGAAGCTTATGACTTAATTATGAGAGATAAAGAAAGACTTTTATCAATGGAAGAACCAGTTAGATTTATATTCTCTCACTCTGCATTAAGAGAAGGCTGGGATAATCCTAATATATTCCAAATTTGTACACTTAAAAAAAGCAATTCAGAAATAAGTAAAAGACAGGAAATAGGTAGAGGGCTTAGAATATGTGTAAATGACAATGGAGAAAGAATGGATTACTCATTACTAGAAGAAGATTTCTTTAGAATAAACAATTTAACTGTAATAGCAAGTGAAAGTTACGAATCATTTGCTGAATCATTACAAAAAGAAATTGCAGAAAACTTGGCAAGAAAAACACATGATATATTTGAATATGATTTATTTGAAGGAAAAGAGCTAAAAAATTCTGAAGGAAAATTCAAAGTAATAGATTCTAAAGCAACAAACCAAATTTATAGAAACTTTATAAAAAATGAATATATAGACGAACAGGATAATATTACAGAAACTTTAAGAGATTGTATAGAACAAGATAAAATAGATGTACCAGAAATATTTAATGAATTTAAAGAAGAATATACAAACCTAATAAAATCATTATTCTCAAATATAAATATTCCATTAGAAAATAAAGGAAAAGAAAATATAAAAAATTTAAAACCAAATGACAATTTTAAAATGTTTGAAGATATGTGGAATAAAATAAACATAAAAACTGTATATCAAGTAAACTTTAATTCTGATGATTTAATAAAAAATGCAATAAGAAGACTAAACAAAGATTTAAAGATAAGTAAAATGCGTGTAAGGCTTACGGAGGGTTCACAAAACAATGCAATAACATCAGAACAAATAAAATCTGGAATATCACTAAATGAATATAAAACTAAAGTTGATGTTTATGACGATTTTATACCAGTTACAACAAAATATGATTTAATAGGGAACTTATCAAAAGACACTGGCTTAACAAGAAAAACGATAATAAGTATTTTGGAAAAAATAAAACCAGAAATATTTAAACAATATCCATACAACCCAGAGGAATTTATAATAAAAGCAACTAATTTGATAAAAGAAGAAAAAGCACTTGCTATAGTAGATGGTATAACATACAGCAAATTAGATGAAAGATTTAGTGACAAAATATTTGATATAAAAAATATTAATGGTAGAATAGGTGATAATGCAATAGAAGTAAAAAAACACATATATGATTACTTAGTAACAGATTCGAAAAATGAAATTAACTTTGCAAAAAAATTAGAAGTGGGAGAAGTAAAAGTATATGCAAAATTACCTTCTAAATTTAAAATACCAACACCACTTGGAAACTATAATCCAGATTGGGCAATAGTTTTTGATAATGATAAATTTGAATATGTTTATTTTATTGCAGAAACAAAAGGGAGTATATTATCGAAAGACCTTAGAAAGATTGAAGAAGCAAAAACAATATGTGCCCAAAAACATTTTGAAGCAATAAGTGATGGCAAAATAAAATATGGAGTAGTAGATAGTTACGAAGAATTAATAAATAAAGTAACAGAAGTGAATACTTCTAACAAATAAAAACAAAGGAGGAGAGTATATGTGTACAGCAGTAACATATAAAACAAGTGATTTTTATTTTGGAAGGACATTAGATTATGAATATTCATATATGGAAGAAGTAACAATAACACCAAAAAATTATCCACTTCATTTTAAAGAAAAGCCAACAATGAAAAATCATTATGCAATAATAGGAATGGCATATGTAGCAGAAAATTATCCATTATATTATGATGCAATAAATGAAAAAGGATTAGGAATGGCAGGATTAAACTTTGTTGGAAATGCACATTATAATGAAGCGGTAGAAGGAAAAGATAATATAGCACAATTTGAATTCATACCTTGGATTCTTAGTCAATGTGCTTCTGTTAAAGAAGCTAAAAAGTTGATTGAAAAAATGAATATACTTAATATTCCATTTAATAAGCAATTACCTTTAGCCCAATTACATTGGATTATAGCAGATAGTGAAGAAGCAATAACGGTGGAATCTGTAAAAGAAGGAATAAAAATATACGAAAATCCTGTTGGTGTATTAACAAATAATCCACCATTTGATAAGCAAATATTTGAATTAAATAATTATATGAATTTATCAGCAAAGACTCCAAAAAATAATTTTGCAAAAGGATTAGAATTGGAAAAATATAGTAGAGGAATGGGAGCAATAGGGCTTCCTGGAGATTTATCTTCACAGTCTAGATTTGTAAGAGCAACATTTGTTAAAATGAATTCAGTTTCAGCAGATGGAGAAAAGGAAAGTGTAAGTCAGTTTTTCCATATTCTTAATTCTGTTGAACAACAAAGAGGATGTTGTCGATTAGATGATGATAAATATGAAATAACAATATATACATCATGTTGTAATGCAACAAAGGGCATATATTATTATACAACTTATAATAATCACCAAATTAATGCTATTAATATGAATAAAGTAAATTTAGATAGTAGTAGACTAATTAGATATTCGATAATAAAGGACGAAAAAATAAATTTTCAAAATTAGGAGGGAAAAATGGATTTAACAATAGATGTAGGAGATTATAAATTAAATGTAAGAGCTGGAGTGGTAATTATTCATAATGGAAAAGTATTAGTACATAAAAATATGAATTCTGACCATTATGCTCTTATTGGTGGAAGAGTAGAGATTGGCGAAAGTTCTGAAAAAACTGTAAAAAGAGAAGTAATGGAGGAACTTGGAAAAGAAATTGAGGTTACAGGATATGTTTCTACTGTTGAGAATTTTTTCGAAATGAAAGGCTCTAAGTACCATGAAATTTTATTTGTTTATAAAGGTGAATTTACAGACCTTGAAGATCAAAAAATTGAACATTCTTTAAATAATATTGAGGGCAAAGATTATCTAAAATATGAGTGGATTGATGTTGATAATATTGAGAATTATAATTTGCTTCCAGGTGTTGTTAAAGATGTATTAAAAGAGAAAAAGTTCCCAATTCATAGAATTAATGATGACTTATAGTAAATATATTAATATAAAAATAGTAATTCCTAAATAAGGAGTTCCCTAAGGATAAAGCTGAAAAGCCCCTTAGAGAGCTCTTTTTTGTAATCAAAATGTAATGTAAATGTAATATAAGAACAATAAGATTACCTGGAAATAGCTTCCGTAAGGGAGTTTATGTAATAAAGATGGCGAACAAAAAAGTGAGGTATTGCATAATTTGTCTAAAAATGGTAGTGTAAATTTATAATAGTGTTTGTTATAGAAGAGAGGGTTCTTTTATGACAGAAATGAGGGGATATTTATGAAGATACGAGGTTTTAAAGCGGTATTTATAATGCTTATTATTT
>CAKPKI010000072.1 GCA_934167135.1 uncultured Clostridia bacterium | reverse complement strand
TGAGCTATGGCTTGTGCTAATAATTCTTTTGCTTTAATTGTAATTTTCTTTCCGCTTCTATCTAGAGCTTCAACTACAACTTCTTTAGGTCTAATCATCTTCGCATATTGATTAGGAAAACTTAAACATCCTTCTTCAACTTCTTGTTCACCTTTGGTTTTAATTATTTTAGGGTTGATAAGAGTTATAACCCCATTACCATCATCAATATCAATAACAACAACCCTTTTTAGAACTCCAACTTGTACTGCTGAAAGTCCTACTCCATTATATTTATACATAGTATCAATCATATCATCAATCAATATTTGAATTTTATCATCAATTGTTTCTACCTCTCTTGATTTTTTTCTTAGTATTTCGTCTTTTTCATATCTTAAATTTCTTATTGCCATTTTTATTACCTTTCCTTTCTCTTCTGGGTTGTAAAAAAATTAAATTTTGAAATAAAAGTTGCCACAATCCAAAATTGTAATTATTTTTCAACTACTATATCATATTATTAGGATTAACATCTACACTAATTCTAGTATTTTTATAATTTGAATCATAAAATTTCTGTAAACAGGTATTTATAATATTATTTGCTATTTCCGTCATATTTCCTTTTATAATAATTCTCCACCTGAATCTATTTTGAATTTTATCAATAGGTGATGGCATAGGTTTTAAGACATTAAATCCTTGTCCACCTAGTCTGGCCTTTAAATAATTATATACTCTCGTAGATGATTCTATAATTTCTTTTTCTTGTAAACTATTAAATCCAATCAATATTATATCGCAAAATGGTGGATATTTCAACTGTTCTCGTAAAGCAATTTCTGTATTATAGAACATTTCATAATCTTGTTTTTGTGCACAAATAATACTAAAATTATCTGGATTATATGTTTGTATTACTACTTTTCCATCCAATTTCTCTCTTCCCGCTCTACCTGCAACCTGAGTTAGAATTTGAAAGGTTCGTTCATTTGCTCTATAATCATCTATATTCAAACTGCTATCTGCTGCAATTACACCAACTAATGTTACATTTGGAAAATGATGACCTTTTACAACCATTTGTGTTCCTATTAATATGTTAATATTCTCATTTTTAAATTTATTTAATATTTCTTCATGTGAATTTTTCTTTGTTACAGTATCTATATCCATTCTTATAGTAGATGCTTGTGGAAATATTTTATTTATCTCTTGTTCAAGCTTTTGTGTACCTGTTCCAAAATACCTAATTTTATTACTATGACATTCAGGGCAGATAGTTACCACATTTTCTTCATATCCACAATAATGGCATTTTAACTTATTTTCTGTTTTATGATAAGTCATACTTATATTACAATTTTTACATTTTGCAGTATAACCACATTCTCTGCACATTATGAAGGTTGAAAAACCTCTTCTATTTAAAAATAAAATTGTTTGTCTATGTTCTTTTAAATTTTGTTCTATTTCATCATGTAATTTTATACTTAACATTGACCTGTTTCCATTTGCAAGTTCCATTTTTAGGTCCACTATTTCTACTTCTGGTAATTTTGAATTATTGGCTCTTTTAGTTAGTTCTAATAAAGTTATTTCTCCTTGTTTAGCTTTATAATATGTAACTAAATCTGGGGTTGCACTTCCTAGTACTATTGGACAATTGTTTTCTTTTGCTATTTTCTTGGCTATCTCTTTTGCATCATATTTAGGTACTGCTTCTGATTTATATGAACTATCATGTTCCTCATCAATTATTATTATGCCAATATTTTCTGTAGGTGCAAATATTGCAGACCTTGCACCAATGATTATTTTTGCTTTTTCATCTTTTATTTTATTCCATTCATCATATCTTTCACCTATTGATAGTTTGCTATGCAACACTGCAATTTCATCTCTATTAAAGCGTGCTATAAATCTGTCTATCATCTGTGGGGTTAATGATATTTCTGGTACTAAGACTATTGCAGTTTTTCCTTGTTCTAATGCTTTACCTATTAATTGCAAATAAACTTCCGTTTTTCCTGAACCAGTTACTCCATATAGTAAAAATTGTTCATAATTATTAGTTGTTATATCTAATGCTACTTTATTATAAGCTGTCTGTTGTTCATCTGTAAGCTTTAAATTTTCTGTTTTTTCTATTTTTTTATTTGCAAGTGGATTTCTTTCTATTTTCTTTTCTATAATTTCTACATATCCATTTTTTTCTAATGTTTTTACTATTGCTCTACTTCCACCTGTAAATAATTCTATTTCTGGTACTGTTGCTCCCTCATTACTTTTTAAAAATTGTAATATCTTTTTTTGCTTTTCTGATTTGATTTTTCCTATTTCTATATCAAATTGAATTTCATCAATTTCTTTTTTTAAATATACTGCATTAATTGTTTTATCTTGTACATTTTTTTCTGCATTTTTGTTTTTGGTACCAGGTGTTAACATTTGTTTTATACAATCTGATATATTACAAAAATATCGTTTTGCCATCCATTTAGCAAGTTCTATTTGTTTTTCTGTTAGATTGTGTTGAATTTTTACAATTTCTTTTACTTCATATGTCGTATTTCCTTTTATTCCTACAACATATCCTTCTTCGAGTGTACTTGATTTTCCAAATGGTACAAGTACTGTACTTCCTATCATTATTAGTTCTTCTAATTGTATAGGTACTTTATAATCAAATGTTCGGTTTAGTCTTTTTGCTGTTCTGTTTATTATTATTTCTGCTATCATATTTGATTAGAAGCCTCCTTTTTTCATTTTCAATTATTATATTATCATAGTTTTTGTTTTTTTGCATTATTTTAAAAAGAAAAACCGTAGACAATTTTATAAAAATTGTCTACGGCTGATTATTATGCGTATATTCTGTTAATGTTGACTCTGTATTCATGATTATTATATTGAATCATGACTTGAGCATACGCAATGTTAACATCATCTACCTTATATGGTAGTGAAACTGAATTTGAATCTGAATACAAAATGGTTATTAAACAATCTTCATAATCATAATACCTCACTTCTGTAATTTTTGCATTTGTCATTAAACTAATATCTCTATTAAATTTTTCATCATCTAAAGATCTTTCATACACAATTGAGCTAAACTGTATATCGATATTAGTATCAACAGCACGCGAATCAATAATAGGATAAATGTCATAATGCTCATCTTCCTGAACGAATTTGATTCCTTCATTAGATAATATTTCATTCTTTTCACTAGAATCTTTAAATGAAATATTATCAATTTCTTTTTTGCTATACCATGGCAAATCATACCCATTATCTAAAGGTATATGTTCTCCCATATAAAGATCTGTTGCCATGAAACAACTTCTGGTTCTATAATAATGTCTAGGCTTCCAATTTAAATCAATCATGTACCATTCATCATATACTTTTACTAAATTCCATGAATGATATGTAGCATAAAATTCAGTCACTTGCATGTTTCTAATATACCCATCTACAATTACTGACTCTAAATTACAACAATTGCAGATGTATTTATATGCATCAGCCATTCCTTCACTTGTGGCCTCTTTGTTAACAATTGCACCATAAATTGTTTGTGCAAAAATAGTGTTAGTTTGTAATTTCAAATGCAAATATTCTTCTTCTTCTTTAAACTTAACCGATTTTACATCATCATCATATAAGTATTCGATATTTTCTTTTAACCATCTAAAAATCAACTTATGTTTTTCAATAATGTCATCAACATTATTTACATTTTGAACTAACTCCTGAATCTCAGAGTTCACTTCATCCAGCAATTCAGAATATTCTTCGGAATCCTTAGAACACGCTCTAAGTTTCTGTTCCGGATGATCCAGCCGAGCAAACTGAATACCTTTTAAGGCATCCACTGTATATGAATCATCTTTATCTCCGTAAAAGAGATAAATTTTTTTCTTAATATCATCAGAACTTTCTAATGCACTTTCATAATACATCTTACTATATGCATTATTTCCTAATAAGTTCCAATATTCGGACTGATATTTTGCTTCATAAGATGTCCGTGGTTCTGTATAATCCCACGATGTTTCATCTGTTTCAATAGTTACTTCTCTTGATTTTGAGCACCCACTAAGTGCTAAAACCAAAACAACAGTTAAAATTGATGCATAAATAATCTTTTTCATATGCATACCTCCCAAAAAATTTTTTTATCTATATGAACAGCCTAAGCTGAAAAAGCGGAAGTTTTTAATAATTAAGTAAAAACTCTTACCAATTATACTATAATTATGTAAAATTGTCAATTCTTTTTTATTTTTCGTTTTCTAATCTTTTTTCATTTTCAATAATAGTCATAATAACCTGAACAGTTTTTTCAAAATCATCATTTTTAATAACATAATCATAAAGTTTGATTTTATCTTCCTCATATTCTAATCTGCCTAGTCTAACTTCTATATCTTGAATATTATCTCCTCTTTCGATTAGACGTCTTTTTAATTCTTCTTTTTCAACCTTCAAAAATATAGTTACAATTCTTGTATCATTTCCCAAAATCTTCAAAAGATTTTCAGTTCCATTAACTTCTATATCTTTTACAATTATTTTGCCCTCTTTAATTTTATTTCCCATCAATTCTCTTGATGTTCCGTAATAATTTCCGTGATGAAGGTCATATTCGTAAAAATCGCCTTTGCGTATTTTTTCTTCAAACTCGTCCTTGCTAATAAAATGATAATGATCACCTTCTATTTCTCCAGTTCTCATCTCTCTAGATGTAAAAGAAGGTAATGTAACTATATTAGGCATTCTTTCCATTAATTCCCTTTTTATAGTATCTTTTCCTGCTCCAGATACTCCTGATAATATTACTAACATTATTCTTCTCCTCTTTCTATTACATCTTCTTTTGGTTCAATAATTTCAACTTCACCTTCTGCAATTTCATTAGCAGCAAGAGTAACTGGTGATTCTTCTTTTACTTTTGTTTTTACATCTGCTCCATTTGCTATTTGTCTAGCTCTTTTTGATGTGGCTATTACTAATTCATATCTATTTTTTGCTTTTTTTAATAACTCTTGTACAGTTGGTTTTACCATCATTTTACATCACCTCCATTTATTATTCATCTGCAACTGTTGGTGCAGGCGTTATATCTTTATCAACTCTTCCTGCCACTGTTTCTGGTTGTACAGCAGATAGAATTATATGTCCAGAATCCATTATTAATACAGCTCTAGTTCTTCTGCCACAAGTGGCGTCAACAGCAGTTTTTCCATCTTTTGCTTCTTGTATCATTCTTTTTATGGGAGCAGATTCAGGGCTTACAATTGCTACAATTTTATTTGCAGCTATTATATTTCCAAATCCGATATTTACTAATTGCATTTTCATCATCCTTTCTGCGTTAATTATTTATATTCTGAACTTTTATTATTTTATCCTTGACTTTAATTTTACTACATATTTATCAATAAGTCCAGTAAATACGGTCAAAATCCTTATTTTCCTTCCTCTATTTTCTTATTTTTTCGCTTTGATGCTTTCTTTATTGGTTCATCTTTTACTATATCTTTAATATCACTCAAGCTATTTAATCTATTTTGTTGGTCTTTGGTATATAATATAGCAGATTTTAACACATAATATACTGCAAAAATATCAGCACCAGACAAGGTATATGCTTGTATACTATAATTGAATTGTCTTGTTATATGTTGTGTTAATAGTATAAAGATTGCTATTGCTACAAATTCAATTCCATTTAAAAATGCTAAAATATCATCTTTTTTAAAAGATATTTCCATTATTATTAATGCAATAGCAAGTAAAAATAAGCTTGAAATATTTATATAAAAATCTAGTTGCAAGTTAGGAATTTTAGTATATTGTGTGCTAAAAAACACAAAGTATATTAATATGACTACTGCATATGTTAAATTTAAGATTATATTTTGTTTTAATATATTTTTAATCTTTTTCATCTTTATCTCCCCATTATTGTTCTAATTCATATGAAATTACACTAAGAATGTTCAGTGCAACTGTCTCAGTTCTTAAAATTCTGTTTCCTAAAGTTACTATTTTTGCACCATTTTGTTTTAGTATATTAACATCATTTTCTTCTAGTCCACCTTCTGGTCCTATTATGACTCCTACTTTTACTATATCTTTAGATGTTTTCATATGTTCTTTTAACATCAAAAGTTCTTTTTTTATAGTATTCTCTTTTTCCTTTTCATATGCTACTAACACTAAATTATATTCACTAATCTTTTTGCAAATATCGCTTATATTACTTATATTATTAATATTGGGAATAATATCTCGCCCGCATTGCTTTGCAGCAACTTCTGATATTTTTTTCCATCTTTCTATCTTTTTTATTTTGTCTTTTGAATCTAATCTGACTATACATCTCTTCATTTCAACTGGAGTTATATCAAAAGCTCCTAATTCAACAGATTTTTGTATTATTAATTCCATTTTATCTGCTTTTGGTAATCCTTGAAATATAGTTATGTGTATATTGGATTCTGCATCAGAAGAAATATCACTAATTATTTTGCACTTTATATAGTTATCTGTTAAATCTTCAATTTTACAAAGATAATTTTTTGATGTTTCTGAATTACATATTTCAAGTATTTCTTCTTTTTTTGCTCTTAATACACTTTTTATATGTTTTACATCTTCATTCTCTATAGTAATATATTCATTATTAATTTGATTAGTTGTAACAAAAAATTTTGGCATAGATTTCTCCTTTTCATTGTGTATTATATTACAATTTTGGATTTTTGGCAATATTTATTAATTTATTTCTAGTTGCAATACTTTCTACTGATATCATTTTGTCATTATCTACTAAATATTTTGTTGTATTATTTAATATAAGTAGTAATGCTTGGTCTATATCTTGTTTAGCCAAATTTCTTTCAAGTTTAATATCAAACTTGTCTGATTTTCTTGTTAATTCAACTTTATCAGATACATATATTATTTTTGCAAGCATATCCATTTTAGGATTAGTTGTTGTATGGTATTCTATAGCTTTCTGAATTTTTTCATTTACTCCATATTTCTTTTTAGCAATATCAGCACCTATTTTTCCATGTAATATAGGAAGATTAAGTCTTTCAAATTTGTTTATTTTGATTTTATTTTCTTTAACATATTTTAATATTTCTTCTTTTTTCATTTCTTTGGCATTATCATGAAGTAATCCCGCGATTTTTGCATTTTGTATATCTACATTATATATTTTTGCAAGTTCTTCTGCCATATTCATTACTCCAATTGAATGCTCATATCTTCTTTTTGATAATAACTCTTTTAGGTCTTTTTTCATTTCTTCTATAGATTTCATGTTTTATACCTTTCCTACTTAAATATTAAAACCGAAAACTCTATGCTCAAATATTTATATACATAATAATTGAGTCACAAAATTTTCGGCAGTGCAGTTCCAAATTATTTTAACCAATCTGGATTTGCTAAATACCAGTCTATTGTTTTTACAATTCCATCTTCAAATTTTGTTTCTGGTTCCCATCCTAATTCTGTTTTAATTTTTGTTGGGTCTATCGCATATCTGTAATCATGTCCTTTTCTATCAGCAACATGTTCGATTAAATCCTCTGACTTTCCTAAACGTTGTAATATAAGTTTTACAATTTCTATATTTCTTTTTTCATTGTGTCCACCTATATTATATCTTTCTCCCGCTCTACCATTATGGAATACCATATCTATTGCTTTACAATGGTCTTCTACATATAACCAGTCTCTTATATTTTTTCCTTCTCCATATACAGGTAATTTTTCGTCATTTAAAGCTAATTTAATCATATGTGGTATTAGCTTTTCATTGTGTTGATATGGTCCGTAATTATTTGAACAGTTTGTTACTGTTACATTCATTTTATATGTTGTATGATATGCTAATGCAACTAAATCTGAACTTGCTTTTGATGATGAATATGGACTACTTGGTTGGATTGGAGATGTTTCTGTAAAATATCCTTCTTCTCCTAATGCACCATATACTTCATCTGTTGATATATGTACAAATTTGTTTTCTGAACCTTCTCCCCATGCTCTTCTTGCTGTTTCTAATAATGTATGTGTTCCTAACACATTTGTTTTTGTAAATACAAATGGTGTTTTTATACTATTGTCTACATGTGATTCAGCTGCAAAATGAATCACACCATTTATTTGATATTTTTCAAATACTTCTTGCATTTTTTCAAAATCACATATATCAGCTTGTACAAATGTAATTTTGTCTTTTACTTTATCTAAATTTGCTAGATTTCCAGCATATGTCAATTTATCTACTACTATTATGTTATAGTCAGGATGTTTATTTACAAAATATTCTGCAAAGTTTGCTCCTATAAATCCTGCTGCACCTGTTACCATTATATTTTTCATTTTATATTTCTCCTTTTTCCGTCTATTTTATAAATTTTTAAATAAATCTGTTTCTTTTAATTCTTTTAATGATGGCCATTTTGCATCTTTTTCAGATGTTAATAAATCTTCTGGTTTTAAATCTCCCATTGGCCATTCTATTGCAATATCTGGGTCATCAAATTTTAATCCGCCTTCTGCTTCGTGATTATATATATCATCACATTTGTAGGCAAATTCTGCTTCATCAGATAATACTAAAAATCCATGTGCAAACCCTTTTGGTATCATAAACATCTTTTTATTTTCTTCTGTTAATATAACACCTTCCCATTTACCATATGTTTTGCTACCTGGTCTTAAATCTACTGCTACATCAAATACTTCTCCTTTGATGCATCTTACTAGTTTTGCTTGTGTATTTTCTTTTTGGAAATGTAATCCTCTTAAAACACCTTTTTTAGATTTTGATTGATTGTCTTGTACAAAGTCATAATCTAATCCTATTTCAGCAAAATCAGCTTTGCTGTATGTTTCCATGAAATATCCTCTATTGTCTCCAAATACTGTTGGTTCTATTATATATACACCATCTATTGTTGTTTCTGTTTTTTTAAATTTTCCCATGTTATACTAGATATCTAATTCTTAGCTAGATATCTCTCCTTTCTTTTGAATTAAATAATTTTTTCTATTCTTCACCAAATACATCGTCTGCTACATCTTTTAAATATTTTCCATAATCTGTTTTCATATATTTTTGAGCTAAATTTGATAATTGTTCTGAATTTATCCATCCTTTATCAAATGCTATTTCTTCTGGACAACATATTTGTAGACCTTGGCGTTTTTGAATTGTTTGAACAAAACTTGCTGTTTCTATTAATGCATCATGTGTACCTGTATCAAACCATGTCATTCCTCTTCCTAGTTTTTCTACTTTAA
>CAKPKI010000071.1 GCA_934167135.1 uncultured Clostridia bacterium | reverse complement strand
AAGTGAACAATTTAATGGATACATATTTAAACTTTACAGAGAAAAAAATAAAAAAATATATGAAAACAATATATGGGACACATTATAATGAAGAACTAATAAATGAATATTTAAAAACATATATAAATGCAAGATACTATAACATAAAAAATACTGACAAACCAGCAAGAGCATTTTATTTAAGAATATTAGATGAATTAGAATACAAAGAAGATATTTTAATGGAAAAATGCGAAAATGAAGCAGAAAATTTAGATGAAAAACAAGCTAAATTAAATATAATTCATAATATCAAAGAAGTCTTCGGATATATTTTATTTTTTGACAATGTAAGAAATATTGAAAACTTTAAAACAATAGAAAGTTTAAAAGAAATTATTGAAAAAATTTTTAACATAGTAAATGAAGATTTTGAAATAAAAATTACTGAAGAAATAGAAGATAAATTATACAAAGAAATAAAAAGTGATATGTTAGAAAAAGAAATATTTTTAGAAAAATTTGAAACAGAAGAATTTTCTTTAAAATTTGAAAATACTGAAATTGCAGAAAATTTATACTATGTAGCACTTGAGCATAATATAAAAATGCCAATGCAATACAGTGACTCTGCAATAGAAAAAGTATTTTCAGAAGGAATTATTGCAGAAGATAAATTACAAGTGGAATATATTCTTTTAAGTGTAGTTTCTATACAAGATATTATAAATGGTAACTTTAAAGATTCCTATATAACAGAATTTGAACCATCTTTATTTAAGAAAAAGCAAAAAATGAATGGTATTTTATCATTAATAAGTAATCAAGCATTACAAGAAAAAATAAGTTTAAATATTACATATTCAGATTATATAAAAAATCAAAAAAGTGTACTTGAATATACAAGCAAAGGATATAATTTTGTAATTACACTAGATGATTCAGTAAATAAACTTGAGGATGTAGAAAAATTAAAAATGTTTAAATTAATTATTGTACCAAAAAATTTAGAATTTTACAATAAAATAAAAGAAGACAGTTCAATAAAAAATGTGACATTTAAATAAAAAATGGACTAGTTTTCGGAAGGATGAAAAATATATGGATACATACGGTAGATTTTTATTTGAATTTTTACACCAATTCTTTTCAGGGTTTGGAGAGATATTTGGAGGTATATGGAGGGGAATACTTAATATATTTAATGTTCCAGAATATTACTATATAATTCAAAATTACGCAAATGATTTTAAAATGTCAGAATGGGTTTTAACAGGAGTGGCAATTATTTGTTTACTTGTAGTTGTAGGAGGAATTATTGGAATAATTGCATTTTTCTTAAAAAAACACATGAAATGGAGAAAGAAAATACTTGACCAAGAAGAATTGCTAAAACAAATAGATACATTAAATGACCAAGTTGAAGAACTAGTAGATGAAAAATTAAAATTATTATCAATGAAAACTCCAGAATTAGGTGTAAATCCAAACGGAATAAGTACAGGAGCTGATAGAGCAACAATGGCTGCTGCACAATCACAAGAAAACGGAGAAGAGCAAATTGATCCAAATAGTCAAAGCAGGTTTTCAAAATTAACATTAATAGATGAAGAATATGCAAAATATAAGCAAAAAGATTATAATAACAGTTTTTCACTACCAGAATTTTGTTATATGTTTAGAAATTTTGCAGCAAGTAAACTAAAACTATATTATAGTGAAAAAATGATAAGACTATTCGTATCAGCAATAGCATCAACTAAATTAGTAATTCTACAAGGTATATCTGGTACAGGTAAAACATCTATATCACTTGCATGGGGTAACTTTGTAAAACACCCATCATGTGTTGCATCTGTGCAACCATCTTGGAGAGATAGAACAGATATTTTTGGATATTTAAATGAGTTCACAAAGAAATTTAATGAAACAGACTTCTTAGCATATTTATATGAAGCTGGATATATGGACGAAATATTTACAGTAATACTAGATGAAATGAACTTGGCCCGTGTTGAATATTACTTTGCAGAAATGTTGTCAATTCTAGAAATGCATAGCACAAAAGACTGGAAAATAGAAGTTGTTCAAAGTTCGTGGCCAACAGACCCAAAAAAATTAATAAGAGGAAAATTACAAATTCCACCAAATGCATGGTATATAGGAACAATCAATAATGATGACTCTACATTCATGGTAACAGATAAGGTATATGATAGAGCTATGCCAATAGATATCAACGAAAAAGGTATTGCTTTCGAACCTGATGAAGTTGATGCAATAGATGTAAATTATTCATATCTAAATGGATTGTTTGAAAAAGCAATGGTAGATTATGCAATATCTGATGCAACATTGAAAAAAATAGATGATATGGATAACTACACAATCAAACACTTTAGAGTTGCTTTTGGTAACCGTATTGTAAAACACATGAGAAAATTTGTACCTGTTTATGTTGCTTGTGGAGGAGACGAAACAGAAGCAGTAGATTACTTTATGGCAAAAAAAGTATTAAGAAAGTTTGAAGGACTTAACTTAGCATTAATCAGAGATGAAATAGATGGATATATAGACTTCTTAGATAAGAATTTTGGTAAAGGAAAAATGGCAGAATGTATAGAATTCTTATTAAGATTAAAGAAAATGTCATAATAAGAATATGTTATATTTTGTAGAAAGGAAAGTAGATTTTAATGGACTTAAACATAATAAAACTTGCCAATATGGAAAGTGGACAATCATCACAAGAATTCCTTGATAAAACTAATTCTAAACTGATGTTAGACCTTAGCAAAAGCCAAATTATCGAAAATGATGAATGGATAGATATGCTTGAATTTTCACTTCCACATATAGAAAAAGCATTAACAAAAGAAATAAAAAACATTGTTACAGAAGAAGAAATAATCAAAATAGAATTAATAAAAAAAGTAACTGTTGAAAGTGTAAAGCATTTATCTAAAAATGTAAACTTTGTAGATAGATTTAACCAGAAAACAGGAGAAGTAATTCCTAAAAAGATATTAAATGCATATAAAGAAGAAACATTTATTACATATGAAAATAGATTTTTATATAGTCTTATAAAATTAATAGAGGATTATATGTATTTACGTGAAAAAGATCAACAAACAGAATATAAAGGAAAAAATGAGCAAAAAGCTAATTATCAAGCAGAAATTAAATATAAAAAAGAAAAAATAAAAATCAATTTAGACTATTTATCTGAAATGGATATAGGAGTAAAAAAATCAGAAGGAACAGCTGATAGAATTCAAGAAATAAAAAAGACATTAAAAATGTTAAAAACGACTACAGTATACCAATTATTAGAATCGAAAAGAGTTACACTTGTAAAATCTCCTATAAAAATGACAAATGTATTATTAAAAAATGTACATTTTCAATATGCACTTAAATTATGGAACTATTTAAGCGACCAGATGGAAATAAGAGATAAGTCAGTAAAATCTAATAAAGTTTTTGAAGAAAAAGGTGTTTTAAAAAAACTAGTTGATGAAGATACATTTTTATTGCATATGGTTTTAAAAAATAAAGACCTTGAAGAAAAAATGAAAAGCCAAAAGAAAAATGCAGTAGAAGATAAAAAAGCAAGAAAAGAATTAACAGACCAATTAATTGAAAAAATAATTGAACTTAATCCAGACTTAACAGATAAAGAAGTAAAACAAATGATTACAGATAAACTTACAGTTATGAAAACTAGAAAAGTAATATCTTTAAAGCCAATTGAAGATAGATTTAAGGAAAATATAGATAAATTTATGATACAAGCGAGAGAAGTGAGGTTAAAATAGATGGAAGACAAAAGAGAAGAAGAGGAAGTAAAAGAGAAAGAACATAAAAAGGCAAAAAAGCTACCATTAGGAAGCATTTTACATGTTTTTTGGACAATAACATCAAAAATAATAACATTAGTAATAGTACTAATATGTATAATAATATCAATACAAAAGGTAACAGAAAATAGAGAATCATTTTTTGGGTATAGAATATTTAGAGTACAAACAGGAAGTATGATTCCCAAATATAATATAGGAGATGTAATATTAGTTAGAGAAAAAGATGAAGACAAAATAAAAGTTGGAGATGATGTAACATATAAGGGAGAATCTGGTTCAGTAAAGGGATTAATAGTAACTCATAGAGTTAAAGAAATTGAAGAGATTGATGGAAAATTAGCTTTTCATACTCAAGGTATTGCAAATAATTTAGAAGACCCAATTGTATATGGTAAGCAAATAAATGGAGTTGTTCAAACAAAAATGTATTTTTTAACACTTATTTGTACAATTTTTAACAATAAATATGTATTTTATTTTTGTGGTATAATACCATTATCTATATATGCAGGCTTTAGAATTTTTAAGGGACGCCATGATAAAGATATTGAAAGGGAAAATTAATGAAGAAAAAAAGCAAATTAAGAATTTTGCAAATATTATGCATTATCTCATTATTAATAACAATTATATCTATACAGAGGACATATGCAAGATATTTTGAAAAAGTTGATACAACATATGAATCACATATAAAAAGATGGTTAATAAAAGTTAATGACCATAATATTCAAGAAGAAGCTACTCTTAGTGAGGTTATGCAACCAATATTTGTAGAAAATGATAACATGAATAATAACAATACATTGGTTCCAGGAAGAACAGGATATTTTGAAATGTTATTAGATTATACATATGTAGATGTTGCATTTGAATATGATTTTTCAATAGAACAATTAAATCCAACACCATTACCAGATTTTGAATTGTATGGATATGAAATTATAGATGGAGATAATGACACTATTACTGAAACAAAAGAAATAAAAGGAATAATTGACCCAACAACAGATATTAATAGTAAAGGTGAAAAAAAGAAAGAAATTAGACTTCTATTTAGATGGAATGATGGTGATGGCAGTTCAATGGACAATAAATCTGATACTCAATTTAAAGGACAGGCAAATACAGATACTAAAAATTTACATACAACACTAAAATATAAAGCGATTTTAAAATTTAATCAATATATACCAACACCAACAGAAGATGGAAATATGTAGAATAAAAGTAAGAGGTGAGTTTTGTGGAAATAAAAAATATTAAAGCATCAAAATTGGAAAATAAAGAATTATTAGATATTCAAAAACAAGTAGAAAGTTTTTTAAAGTTTTTAAATAGTGAATATGATACTGTAAAGAAATTAGAGGAGGAAAATTCATGAAAGAATTAGTAGAAAACATAGAAAAGCAAATTACTACAGATAAAGAGGTTATATCGGTTTTACCGAGAAATGGAATAAAAGCAATAAAAACTTTATCACAAACTATAAAAGATATGATAGAAAAATATGAATCTGCAAATAATATATTATTAAAAGAAATAGAAACAAGATATAATGAACTTACTATTGTAGAAGAAAATAATGAAATTCCACAAATAGAAGAAGAAATATTAAAATATGATATTGCAGTAAAAAATACAGATTCACGCTCATCTTTCGAAAAAATGGGACTTGATAAATCAATATATAATATAAATGGATATTATAAGAGTAATCTAGAAAGATTAAATAAAGAATTAGTAAATAGTGTAGAACAATTTGAAAAGGTTGGTGTAAATTTAAGTTCCAAAGAATTTGAGATAAGTGAATATTGCCAAAAATATATGGAAGTTTTGTTAAATGAGGCAAAAAACGGTGGAAATATAAATTCAGAAAAAGTTAAAAGTACATTTGAAAAAGTATATTGGGAATGTTCAGATATTGTTTCACATTTATATGTTAATATAAGATATTTATATGATAAATATGAAAATGAAATAGATAAATTTTATGAAAATAAAGCAACTGAAATACTAAAAAGCTTTAATACTACAAATGAAGGTGTTGAAGAAAAGAAGGCAGAATTAATAAAAAAGAAGAACATTATTGAAGCAACAGACAATAAAATAATTCTTAATAAATTTTTTACAGGGGCATTAAATATTAATGACTATAAAGGTGATAATTATAAAAAATTATATTTAGAATTAACATCTAAAGATGTTACAAAAATTTCTGAAAACGAAAAATTAGAAATGGACGAAAACTTTGAAAAATTGAATTACAATTTAAAAGAATATGCTAAATATTGTGAATATAAATTTTTAGTTGATGAAATTTTGCAATTAAGAGAAGAAGAAATTAAAAAGACAGAAGAAAATAAAAATAAAAAAGTAAAGAAAACAGAATATGATATAATAAAAGAAAGTATTAAAAAAACAAAATCAGAAATATTTAAACTGAATGGAAAAATTAACAAACCACAAAAGGGACTTTTCAAAAAGAAAAATGCGGATAATAAAAAAGATAGTGAAACTATTTTACAAAGAAATAATTTTGTATTAGAATTAAAAAAAACATATATGCAATTAGATGAAGAAATTATAAAACAAAATGTAATAAAAGATATTAATGAAACATCATCATTATTGGATGTATTAAAACTTGCAAGTAGTTATTATGGATTTATGGCTAAATCAATGATAAAGAAAAATGAAGAAATTACAGATGAAGAAATTGGTGAAAAGGCTAAACAAATTAGAGATTTTATTAATTTTTCTAATTTTGCAGTTATCAATTATATAAAAATTAGTGATACTAAGGATTTAGCAGTTATAATAAAAGATAAATACAAATTATTTGGAATACAAGTTTCAAAAGAAAATTTCCAAGAAGACAATTTAGAAGATTTAATCAAAAAAGTTAAAATTATAAGTAATTATAATAATATACAAAAAAGCAAATTTTCTATTGAAGAGTTGGAATATATTATAACAGTAAAAGAAATGTTGAAAAAATAGTAATTCAAAAGAAAATAATATAAGGTGAGGACAAAATTGGAATATGATGTTGAAAAAATTTCTAATAAAATAAAAAACAAAAAAATAACAAAAAAAATAATTAAGTTTATAATACTTGTTAGCTTGATAATACTTTTTGTGATTAACTTAATTTTATCATTTGAAGAAAATACACATATTTTAGGAATATATATGTTTAACATAATTTCTGAAAGTATGGAACCAACATTTTATAAAGATGATTTGGTAATTGTAAAAAAGAGTAAAATCATAGAATTGAAAAAAGGAGATATAATAACATTTAAGCAAGCTGATAGAATTATATCACATAGAATACTAAATATAACAAAAGATAAAGATGAGGTTAAATTCATAACCAAAGGTGATAATAATGATATACAAGATAAAGATTATGTCGAAATGGATAATGTTTATGGAAAAGTAATATTTGATATTCCTAAATTGGGAAAAGTAATTGCTTATATACAAAATGTAAGAGGATTTATTAATATATTTATTTTTATAATTATTGTATATGTTTTAATTAGCCTAAGAGATAAGCAAAAAAACAACAGAAAAATGAAAAGAAGAAAATATGAAATAAAGAAAATAAGAGATAATTATAATGTATAAAGAGGTATGTTATGGAAGAGGATATTAATACATCAAATAGTATAAAAAAAATAGTAAAAATAGTATTAAAACTATTATATCAAATCCTTGTTATATTCTGTCTAATTTTGTCTGTTGTAATTGTATTTCAAAAGATAACCGATAGTAATAGATCAGTTGCGGGTTATAGATTATTTAGAGTTATTACAGGAAGTATGGAGCCAGAATATAATGTTGGGGAGGTTGTTATTAGTAAAGAAGTTGACCCAAATACAATTAAAGTAGGAGATGACATTGTTTATATGGGGCAATATGGAGAATATAATGGAAAAATAATCATGCATAGTGTTATTGCAATAGATAAAGATAACAATGGAAATTTAACTTTTCATGCCAAGGGTTTGCACAGTAGTAGTGTTGAAGATCCAAGAGTAAGTGCAAATCAAATTTATGGTGTGGTTAAATATAAATCTGATTTATTAACTATATTATATAAATTAGCAACTAACATTTATTCAGTGTTTATAATTATATCTATACTTACACTAAATGTAGTTATTGCATTTAGAACAACAAAGAAAAGAAAATTTCAAACACTTAGTGAAGGGAAAAGTATAAATGAAGTTAATTTATATAATGAAGACGAAGATGAAGAAGATATTAGTGAAGATGAAATAGAAGAACAAGATGATGGTGAAGAAAATAAAGAAGAGGATACTAAAGAACAACAGGATGAGGATATTTAATAAAAAATATGAGAGATATCTGATTTCTTATAGATTCAAAAGATAGAATGGAGGATTTATGAACATATTACGTGAAATTAGAAGAGTACGAAAACGAAGTATGGCATCGCGAATTAGATTGATTTTAATATTTTCTGTAATATTAATAGTAAATACATATGCTTGGTTTAACATAAATGAAGATGTTAAACTAAAAGGATTGGAAGCTGATGTAACTCCATGGGATGTAACATACTATGTTGATGGAAAGGAAATATTAGATCAAGATGTTACATTTACAATAGACGAACTATATCCAGGAATGCCAAACAGAGAAGATACAGTTCATATCTACAATCTAACCACAACAAGTTCCAATATAAATTATGAATTAGCTTCTGTAAAGGTATATGGTCAAGAAATTTTAGAACAATTAAAAAACAATGGAGGAATAAAAGCAGAAGGAAATACGGTAAATGTATTTACAGATGACACCACATATCCTTTTAAAGTAAGTTATACATATGATAAGACTAGAATAGACGGCGAATATGTAGATGATGAGAAAACACCAGAGGCAGGGGCAAAACTAAAACTTAATGTTAGTTGGACATATCAAGGAAATGGGACTGATGATGAAAATCTAGCTAGAGATATACTGGACACAAAGTTTGGAAAGGAAGCATATAAATATTACCAAAACGAGAACAATGATCCAGCAAAAGCAATAGAAATAGTGGTAAAAATAACTAGTTCTACATTGCGTGAAAGTACTTAGGAAAATAGTGGTATGTAACACAAATGTAATATAAATGTAATATTATATTTGTTGACAAAAAAGCAAAGAATAAGTATAATGTTAATAGAAATTGTTGAAAAAAATATTTTTTGAAGAACCGGGTGAGATTATGGCAAATGAAGAAACAAAAAACGAACCAACACTTGAAGAACAAGTTGATGAAAAAACTGCAAGTACAAGACTAGAAGAAAAAGCTAAGAAAGAAAAAAGTAAAAAGAATAGACGTAAAGCTTTTAGAGTTTTTCTAGCAGTTGTTGTAATACTTTTAGTAAATATATATATTATATTATCTATATATTACAGAGGTGAAAATTTTACAGTAACACTTGATAGTGAATATG
>CAKPKI010000070.1 GCA_934167135.1 uncultured Clostridia bacterium | reverse complement strand
ATACAGAAGGCTTAATAGATGAAGATAAAAATGAAAAAATAGATGAAGAATTAAATGATTTCTTTTTCATAAATGAAATTAATCAAGAGAAACTGTTAAACCAAGTGATTTCATTAAGCAAAGAAAGACTAAAAAAATATGGAAATTATGATTTCTTTAAAAATATACAAGTATTAACTCCAACTAAAAAAGGATTACTTGGAACTAAAGAATTAAATTCATATTTACAAAAAGCATTAAATCCAAAAATAGATGGTATAGAAGAAAAACAATATGGTCAAATTTATTTTAGAGAAGGCGATAGAGTAATGCAAATAAAAAATAATTATGATATACACTGGGAGAAAGTGTATGGTAATGAAATTGAAAATGGAAATGGCATATTTAATGGTGAAACAGGAATAATAACAAATATTAATGAAAAAGAAAAGAGATTATATGTAAAATTTGATGATGAAAAAATATGTAAATATGAATTTAATGATTTAGAACAAATTGAACATAGTTATTGTATGACTATTCATAAAGCTCAAGGAAGTGAGTTTGATGTTGTTATTATGATAATACCACAGGCTGCACCTATGCTACTTACAAGAAATTTATTATATACAGGTTTAACTCGTGCAAAGAAATTATTAATTGTTGTTGGGAATGATAAAATTGTTGATTATATGATTAAAAATATTGATAGTAAAAAGAGAAATACAGGATTAAAATACAAAATTATGAAAACTTGCCAGTAAAAACTTGACAAGAACTGGCAAGTATGTTAAAATAAATAACTGTAATCCGCTTAGTCAAGGTAATAAAATGTTAAAATATAAATAAATTATATAGTTAACTACCTTTTTTAAGGATTAGCGAGTATACGAATAAGGGAGGTGCATTTTAAATGTACGCAGTAATTGAAAGTTGTGGAAAACAATACAAAGTTGCAGAAGGAGATGTAGTATTTTTCGAAAAATTAGATGCAGAAGAAGGAAAAAAAGTTGCATTTGATAAAGTAATATTAGTATCAGAAGATGGAAAAGTACAAGTTGGAAATCCTTATGTAAAAGGTGTAAAAGTTGAAGGAAAAGTTGTTTCTCATGGAAAAGCTAAAAAAATCATTGTATTCAAAATGAAAGCTAAGAAAAATGAAAGAAAGAAACAAGGACATAGACAACCATACACAAAAGTTGAAATTACAGGAATAAAAACAGTAGCAAAAAAATCAGCTACAACTGCAAAATCAACAAAAACTGAAAAAACAGAAACAAAATAAGATATTTAAGAGAAAATTAAATAAATAATTGTAAAGCCGAAAGGAGTGAGAAGAATGGCACATAAAAATGGTCAAGGTAGTATTAAGAACGGTAGAGACAGTGAATCTAAAAGACTTGGTGTCAAAAGAGCTGACGGTCAATTTGTACTAGCTGGAAATATCTTAGTTAGACAAAGAGGAACTAAAGTACATCCTGGAACTAATGTTGGAAAAGGTAGTGATGATACATTATTTGCATTAGTAGATGGAGTAGTTAAATTTGAAAGAAAAGGTAGAGATAAAAAACAAGTAAGTGTTTATCCAGTAGAGGAAAATGCTTAGAAAAAAAGTATAACTTTAAGTTATACTTTTTTTACATATAGTAAAAAATCAACTCACAAAAAACGAAAAAATATTCGAAAAAGATATTGACAAAATAGAAAAGTATTATTATAATAATAACGAACAAAAATTTGAAAAAAGAAATGGAGACGGTTATTATGATAACAAATTTACATATAAAAAACATAGGAATAATAGATGATTTAGAAATAAACTTAAATAAAGGAATGAATGTGTTAACAGGAGAAACAGGAGCTGGAAAAACATTAATAATAGACTCTATTAGCATAATTTGTGGAGGAAGATTTTCAAAAGAAATGATAAGAAAAGGAGAAAATCATTCTTATGTTGAATTATGTATGTATGTTCCAAATGATGTAAATTCGGTTGATGGTAATATCATAGTAATCAGAGAAATCTTTAATAATGGAAGAAATATGTGTAAAATAAATGGAAGATTAGTAACTGTTGCTGAACTTAAAAATTTTATGAGTAATTATATAGAAATACATGGACAAAATGACAATCAGAAATTATTAGATAATAGAACACATATCAGATATCTAGATAACTTTTCTGGAGAAAGAATAATTGAATTAAAAAATAAATATAAAGAAAAATATCAAAGATATAATGAAATTAAAAGAGAACTAAAAAACAATTATGGAGATGAAAAAGAAAAGCAAAGAAAATTAGATTTACTAAGATATCAATTAAATGAAATTCAAGAAGCCAGATTAAAAGATGGAGAAGAAAATGAATTAGAAGAAAGAAGCAAAATAATTAGAAATTCAGAAAAAATTGCTAAAAATTTATCAGAAGCAGAGATGTCTGTGGGAGAAAATACAATAGACCTAATAGGAAGTGCAATAAGAGCATTAGAAAAGATAGAGAATATAGATAGAAAGTATGAAGAAACAACAGAAAGTCTAAAAGATATATATTATGGAATGCAAGAAATTTCAGCTAATCTAAGCAAATATCTTTCAGATATAGAATTTGATGAGCAAGAAAGAGAAGAAGTAGAGACAAGATTAGATACAATAGATAATTTAAAAAGAAAATATGGAAACAATATAGAAGAAATATTAAAATATGCTAATACTATAGATGAAGAAATAAAAAGAATAGAAAATGTTGATGAGTACAATAACAAATTAAAAGATGAACAAAAAATAATAGAAAAAGAAATGACAGAAATAGCAGATAAAATAAGCAAAATAAGAAAAGAAAATGCAGAAGAATTAAATAAAAGAATAAATAAAGAATTAGTAGACTTAGAAATGAAAAACGCAAAAATCAATGTGAAAGTACAATATAAAATAGAAGAATTTTATGAAGATGGAAAAGATGAAGTTGGAATATATATAAAAACAAATGTTGGTGAAAATGAAAGTGAACTAACTAAAATTGCTTCTGGTGGTGAAATGTCAAGAATAATGTTAGCAATAAAAAAAGTGTTAGCAGAAGTAGATAATATACCAGTAATGATATTTGATGAGATAGATACAGGAATAAGCGGAAAGGCTGCAAAATCAGTTGCAAACAAAATGAGAAGTATTTCACAAAATCATCAAGTATTATGTATCTCACATTTAGCACCAATTGCAGCAATGGCAGATTATAATTACTTCATAAGTAAAAGTGTAGAAAAAGAAAGAACATCTACGAAAATCAAGTTATTAAATGAACAAGAAGTATTATGTGAAATTGCAAGAATTTCTTCTGGAGAAATTAATGAAGTAACACTTCAATATGCTACTGAATTAAGAAATAAAATAGCATAAATATTAATAAGGATATCTCTCAAAAATGTATTTTATAATTAAATCTGCATTTTTAGGTGATATTTTAATAAAAACATTCTTATCAAGTGTAACCCACATATCAATATTGAAAGAAGAATGATTATCAGAAAAAGCAGCAATCATTTCAGAGACATCAACAGGATTAGGAAAATGCTTTTCCCATGCTAGAGATGAATCTTTAATAGCCAAAGAAGTAGAATAAAATTTCTTTAAAAAATTACTAATTTCCCCAGATTTCGTACTAAATAAAATAACTTTTGCAACCATGAAAATAATCCTTTCAGTATAATTAATATTAGTATATAAAAAAAATTTAAAAATATACAATAGCATAAAAAATATAATAGTGGTAATACTAAGATAAATGACCTTGTCATAATATTATTTGAAAGGATGATATATAATGGAAGAAAATCAAAAAATTAATTGTACAGTAGAAAGTTGTGCATATCAAGATTCAAATACAAAAAGATGTACATTACAATCAATTCAAGTAATACCAACAGATGATTGTGATACATGTGAATCTGATGAATCAATGTGTGGAAGTTATGAGTATAATCAATAAAAAGTGGCATTATAAATGTCACTTTTTTGTTACTAAATATTGACAAATTTGTTAAATAGAAATACAATTAGAGCAAAAGAAAGGAAGAGTGATTAATATGGCATTAGTAACAACTAAAGAAATGTTCCAAAAAGCTATGAAAGAAGGATATGCAATTGGAGCATTTAATGTAAATAATATGGAGATAATTCAAGGAATTGTAGAAGCAGCAGCAGAGCAAAAATCTCCAGTTATATTACAAGCTTCATCAAGTGCAATAAAATATGCAAAAATAAATTATTTAATGAAAATGGTAGAAGCAGCAGTAGAGGAACATCCTGATATTCCTATAGCAATACATTTAGATCATGGACCAGATTTTGAAACATGTAAAATGTGTGTTGATAATGGATTTACATCTGTAATGTTTGATGGGTCAAAATATGATTTTGAAGAAAATATTAGATTAACAAAAGAAGTTGTAGATTACGCTCATGCACATGGTGTTGTGGTTGAAGCTGAATTAGGAAAATTAGCTGGAATTGAAGATGATGTTAATGTTGCAGCATCAGATGCAATGTATACAGATCCAGATCAAGCTGAAGAATTTGTTAGAAGAACAGGAGTAGACTCATTGGCAATTGCTATTGGAACAAGCCATGGAGCATATAAATTTAAAGGAGAAGCTAAATTAAGATTTGATATATTAAAAGAAATAAAAGAAAGAATTCCAAATACTCCAATAGTATTACATGGTGCATCAACAGTAATACCAGAATTGGTAAATATGTGTAATGAATTCGGAGGAAATATTCCTGGTGCAAAAGGAGTTCCTGATGAAATATTACATGAAGCAAGTATATCTGGAGTTTCTAAAATAAATGTAGATACAGACTTAAGATTAGCAATGACTGCTGGAATAAGAAAAGTATTTGTAGAAGAACCAAATGCTTTTGACCCAAGAAAATATTTAAAACCAGCAAGAGAATTAGTAAAACAAACAGTAGAACATAAAATGAAAGATGTTTTCGGTTCTGCAAATAAAGCATAATTGTTATAAAATAAAAATTGTCCCTTATTAAAATAAGGGGCAATTTTTAAAAGTCGCCTTTTTGATTAGCTCGTAAAGCTTTTTGCATTCTGCGTTCAGCATCTTTTTTGGCAATGTCCTGACGTTTATCATATAATTTTTTTCCTTTTCCAAGTCCTAGTTCTAATTTTACAAAACTACCTTTAAAATATAAGCTTATTGGAACTAGAGTATATCCATCTTGTTTAACTTTCATGAATAATTTATTAAGTTCTTTTTTATTCAAAAGCAGTTTTCTATCACGCAAAGGATCTTTGTTAAAAATGTTACCATGTTCATAAGGACTAATGTGCATTGAATAAACATAACATTCTCCATCTTTAAAACCAGCAAAACTATCTTTTAAATTAACTTTATTTTGTCTAATTGATTTAATTTCTGTACCTGATAAGACAATGCCAGCTTCATATTTGTCCTCTATATTAAAATTATGATAAGCTACAGGATTTTTTGCAATTAGTTTTGTATTTGAATTCATAATGACCTCCATATTTTTTTATATTATAACACATAAAATAGAAAAGTGCTAGGTAATTTACCTAGCACCACCGGGTAACAATTATTATTTTTACTTTACAGCCACCAAAGCCTTTAAGTCTTTAATGGCTGTGTATTCAAGTAATCTGCACTCCTCTGAAGAAGGTAAACCTTCTGAATGAAGATACTTTTTTATTAAATAAAGTCCTTCATTTTCAGGAAGTAATTGCAGAAACTCATCAATGATTCTGTTTCTGAGTTGCATGAAATTCCCTTCTGGAATTTCTTTGAATATGAATTCCATTAGATAAAGTAATCCCCATGCATTGTTTACATCCTTTTCACTATGATAAGTGTCTGGAAAAACATTAATTAATTTTCGACACTTTTCAAAGGTTGACATAGCGTACACCTGCTGTTTGAATGTTTCTGAATAGGTTTTTCCAGATTTTTTTGATAACTGAGTAATTGTTTTACAATACTCAGAACCATTTAAGCCCCACTTTTCGATTAAAAAATTTTTACAGGACTCTGGCATAACTTGCCAGGTTCTATTGAATGTTTCATAGCTAATATTATTTTCAAGCAAAACTCTTTGTAAATTTTTTTTATCCATAAAAATGTCCTCCAAAAGTGATATTAAATTTCGAGTTTCAAAAATATAATTGTTACTACCCTCCTTTTAATTAAAATTTTAGTATACAAATAGGTAAATTACCTACTTATTAAATTATAGTAGATTTTTACCAAAAAGTCAAGTTATGTAAAACTATTTTGATGAAAACCAAAATAGTTTTTCAAATTGTTTACAAATTAGTGCTCATTGTCATCATAATTTCTGCTTCTAGTTAATTGATTTGAATAATACCAAACCAAAGCAATAATAGCAACAACTGCAACTGCTAAAATAAGCCATGTCCACATTGTAGAAGACATACCTAAAAATGAACCATTATTAGCAGTAGTACCAGTAGTAGCCGTTCTATTAGCAGTATAATTTGTAGATTGAGTATTATTATGAGTTATTCCCATATTATTAGTATTATCTGTTGCATTTTTAGTAGTATTAGTAACATCTTTAACAGCACCTTCAACCATATTTTCTGCACCTCCAATAGTGTTACGAACACCGTTAACTGCGTCATTAACACCATTCATAACACCATTATCATCTGTTGCAAAACTTAAGGTAGAAGCAAATATAAGAATTGTGGCCATTATCAAACCGATTATTAAAACTGATTTCTTATTCATATTGACCTCCTTAATCATTAATCTAGTTTATTTTATAAAAACAAAATAAAACTTATTTATAGTATTATTTGTTTAAAACAAAATATACTTGAAAATTATTGCAAAAAATCAAAAAATAATATAAAATACATAAGAA
Organism: uncultured Clostridia bacterium; assembly: GCA_934167135.1. Classification (GTDB taxonomy): domain Bacteria; phylum Bacillota; class Clostridia; order TANB77; family CAG-508; genus CAG-269. Next base: position 2,466 of record CAKPKI010000070.1, on the reverse strand, counting down.
AGGGACAATAAAATGAAAATTATAGAAAATTTAGAAAGTAGCTTAAACTTTGAAAAATTAAAAAAATTTGATGAACAAAAAACAAAAGTATTTAAATATATAACATATAAAAAAAGAACAGAAGAAGAGGTAAGAAAAAAATTTAGAGGACAAATAGATGACGAAATGCTTGAAGAAATTATTGAATATCTAAAAGAAGCGAAATATATAGATGATTATGATTTTATTGAGAGACAAGTAAGAGAATATATGAATTTAAAGACAATGTCAATAAAAGAAATCAAATATAAATTAATGGCAAAAGGTTTAGATAGAAAACTTATAGAACAATATATTGATAATAATTATGAAGAATTAAATGAATATGAAACAAAATGTGTAGAAAAAATCAAAAATAAAAAATCAGATTGTTCAGAAGAAGAAATAAAGCAATATTTATATAGAAAGGGATACAAAATTTAAATGCAAAATATATTAACTCTAGAAACAAAAAAATACTCTATAAAAACAAGCAATTTTGAAGGACCATTAGACTTATTATGCCATTTAATTGATAAAAATAAAATGGATATTTATGACATTAACCTAAGTGAAATAACAGATCAATATATAGAATATATAAAACAAATGGAAAAAATAAATTTAGAGGTAACAAGTGAATTTTTAATAATGTCATCGACTTTATTATATTTAAAATCTAAACATCTATTACCAAAACCACAAGCAGAGGAAGAAGAAATTTCAGAAGAAGAATTAATAAGAAGAATTATAGAATATAAAAGATACAAAGAAATAACAAAAAAAATGAAAGAAAATTTCCTACAATATTCAAAGCGTTTTTACAAAATACCTGAAACAATAAAATTGCCAAAACAGAAAATAGAAAAAGAATATGATAATAAAATTATACCAGAAACTTATAAAAAACTATTACAGAAAAATACAGAAAAGATAAATGAAAATGCTTCAAATATTGAAAAAATAGCAATAACAGAAAATTATTCAGTAGGAGATACAGTAAAAAAAATGTATAAAGCATTAATAAAATTTAAAAAGTTTTCATTTAATAAATTATTTTCACCAAAAAAGCATGAAAAAAAAGAAGTTGTAACAGCTTTTTCTGGATTGTTAGAAATGTCAAGAAGAAACAAAGTTATAACAGAGCAAACTGAATTATTTGGAGATATAGAAGTAGAAAAAAACAAAAACAAATAGATTAAAAATAAGAACCATGTAAAAAATAATATTATACAATAAAAAGAGGTGATAATATTGTTTTTTCTTTTTGCTTTAATAATATTGTTTCTAATAATTTTTATAATACATACAAGTAAAATTGGAATTGAAGTTAACAATTTAATAATAGATACAGAAAAAAACAATGGAGAAAAAATTAATAAGGATAGTAAAATTGAGATTTACTTATTATTATTTAATAAAGTCAAATTTTTAAGAAGAGATGTAAGGAATATGAAAATGCCAAACTTAAAAATAAAAAAACAAGATATAGACATTAAGGTTTTTAAAAATAAAGAACTAGACATAAATTATATAGAGCTATTAAGGAATATAGATATTGATATAAAAAAAATTGATTTGTATATGCAAATAGGAACATATGATGCGAGTATTACTGCAATTACTATAGGGATAATATCAAGTTTGTTAGGAATAATTATAAAAAGACCAAAATATCAGATAGTTCCAATTTATTCTGGAAAAAATCTCATAAAAATTGAATTGAATTGTATAATTTCTATTTATTTGATGCAATATATATATATAATAATAAACAAAAAGTTACACGAAAGAAGTATTTTTCATGTACAGAAAACGGAGGAGTAGAATGAACGAACATCCAATAGAGAATCTTATGATTACAGCTATGAGTAGTATACAAGATATGGTAGATGTAAATACTATTATAGGAGAACCAATAGAAACTCAAGTAGGAATAACAATAATTCCAATATCAAAAGTAAGTTTCGGATTTGCAGCTGGTGGAAGTGAATTCAGAGGAGAAACTTTAAAAGAATATAATAAAAAAGATAAAGATGAAGAAATTCAGTACAAATTGCCATTTGGAGGTGGTGCAGGTGCTGGTGTTTCAATAAATCCAGTTGCTTTTTTAGTTGTACAAGAAGGAAATGTAAAGTTAATGCCAGTTGACCATGATTCTTGTTTTGATAAAATTTTAGACTATGTTCCAGATTTAATGCAAAAATTAAATGAAATGTTTAATAAATCTATACAGGAAAAGGAAGCAAGAACTAAAAAGATTATAAATGAAATGCGTAATAGACATAATGAAAAAATTAAAAGTCCAGAAATAAAAGAACAAGAAGAAAAAATAAATTAAGATTACTGGTTAATGGTTTGTTTTTAATTCATGCAAAGAAATCCTTGAAATATAAGCTTTTTATTACATTCCTCGGTTTATTACAAAATTTAAGAAATTCTAATTTG